>JAGABO010000017.1 GCA_017614655.1 Treponema sp.
GACCATGAGCGAAACCCAGGTTGCAGTATTTGCCTTACCGTTACTTAAAACTCCGGAAACCGGAACATAACAGAACAGCGCTATGATGATAGACGGAATTGATTCAAATGCACTCAAAATACTTGCAAAACCTCTTCCGGCACTCATGGAAAGAACACTCAGATAACCGAGAATCACACTCAGAACCATTGCACAGGCAAGTGTCGTTACAAGAATAAGAGAAAGTTTCCTGAACGAAATAAAAACCTGATCCATAAACTTAAGGAAGCTCATGTATTCAGCATTTATTTCTTTTGCAGTTTTTTCTTCGCTTGCAAAAATTGACTCAGGAATAAAAGACCTTACAGTTATTTCTCTCTTTAGACTCTTAACCATCTGTGGAGTTCCGTCTTCTTCAAAAACAGGATCTCCGTTCTCGTCGGTGTTCTGAATCATGACAGGAGTTCCATCCGGATAAGTCTGAACCTTCTTTTCTTCCCTGACATCGTAATACAATTTCTCGGGAAGCCATGAAACGAACAGCGGCAGTAACAGAATAACTACAATTATTCCTTTTAAAATATTAGATCGCTTTTTCATACCACCTCGGATAGAACAGGAAGAGAATTCCTTTTACTATTAATGAAACAAATGCATTTACACAGAGAAGAACAAACACAGAAGCAACAAGCGTATCAGTTCCGTTAAGGGCCTTCATCGCATCAATAAGGGTTTTTCCAAGACCCGGGAAAGAGAATGCTATTTCGGCAATTGTAATTGAACCGATAATTGCAGGAACTTTTCCCGCTACATAAGGTATAAACCTCGGAAGGCTTGCCTGAAAGATATAACCTGAATAAGTTCCGGATGAAGGGAAGAATTTTCCCATGGAACGTCCTAATGTAGAAAATACAATGGCATGTGTCTGGTTAATCTGGCTTAACATATCAGTCTTTAAGAAGTTTGTTGCATCCCACGAAAGACCGCCGAAAATAACAGTTACAAGAGCAACTACAGGAAGCGGACAATATCTTCCGGCAACGGCATAAACAACCATAAGACCGACAAAAAGCGGAATTGCAGCAAGAACGGCAGAAATGGCATTAATCAGCTTTTCAAAATAACCGTATGATTTATTTTCAAAGTGAATTGCCATATAGCGCGTTGTAACTGCGTATGATGAACAGATAACTGCTATAAGAACTATAACAAGCAGGGCTATCAAAGCTAAAGGAAGTGTAACTGCAGCACCACTGCGGATAATTGCACCGGAACTCCAGCCGACCTTAGAAGTATTAACCTGCCCCGTAAGGAACAGACCAAAACCTTTGAGAGCCTTAAGATATCTGTTTGTAGTCCAGATTGATTTTTCCGAAGAAGTGTCCGTAAGCTGTACTACAGCTTCTGAACTTTCATTCGGAACTTCTGTCTCCAAAACTTCTGCTTCACCTTCGGCTTGAACCGAAACAGATGTTTTTGATTTATTAGCATCTTCATCCTGACCTGTTGCAACAAGATACAGAGAAGAAAGAACAACCGTACCAATCAGGGCAAATATAATACCGTGAATGATAAGTTCTTTAAATAAAAAGCGTAAAAAACGCATCAATGCTCCTCATTTAAAAGAGAGCTGCCTAAGAAGAAGTGTATGCAGTCATTGAACTTATTGGAATAACTTTATTAAAAGTACAATCACTACATACTACTGACTTCTCAGGCAGCTCCTTCTATAAAAAAGCTATTAGATTTCTACTCTAAAAATCCGTTTTGTGAATTTCCAGAGATGTCCTTATTTTTTCTTGTCTCCGAAAACCCATTTTTCTGCAGAGAGGAACGGGTTATCAGAAGCGATAACAACATTCTTAAGTCCGCGTGCATAAACATCTTTCTGAAGAGTAAGGAGGTTTATAGCAGGACAAACTTCTGCGAATCTTGTTTCGAGCTTTTCGATATCTTCTATCATACCGGCAGTTTCGTTCTGCTTTTCAAAATCAATGAAAAGAGCATTAAGCTTTTTGTCGGCAATACCGGAAACGTTGTCTTCACCTTTGCCCTTGTAAAGGCTTCCTACAGAAGAATACCAGTTATCAAATCCGTCATGATACATAAGGGCAAGTTCGAAGTTTCTCTTTTCTGCACTTACATCACGCTTGAATGTATCTACGTTTACCTTCTTAACTTCTACATTAAGACCGATTTCTTCGAGCTGCTTTGCAACTGCTTCTGCAAGATCACGTCCGAAAGCACCCATTGATTCAGGATACTTAAGTGTTGCATTCTGACCTGCAATTCCGCCACTGGAAGCAAGCTTCTTTGCCTTTGTAAGGTTGTAAGGAAGTTTTGCCGGCATAAGCCCGTCGAAATATTCAGGAACGTTCTTTTCAAAAGTATTTGCAGGGAAAATACCGCTGTTGATTACAACAACACCTTCCTGATCTGTAATACCAGGAATAAGATCTTCCTTGTTCAAAGCCATTGCAATAGCCTGACGTCCGTCTACCTTAGGGAAGAGGCTTGTGTTAATCTGAATGTCGTAGAAAGCGTACGGCATATAAGAGCTGATATAAACACCTTCACCTTCGAAAGCAAGAACTTTCTTGCGGTCAAGCGGATTTGTTTCGAGAATCAGGTTGATGTTTCCCTTTCTTAATTCGTTAAGACGAACTTCCGGGTCGACAATCTGTTCAATAACAATTGTATCTGCTTCTACGTGTTTGTTTGTAAAGTTTTCGTACTTTGAGTTCTTGTCAAAAGCAATGTATCTTTCGATTTTCCACTCGCGGAACTTGAACGGACCTGTTCCAACAGGTGAAGTTGCAAAGTTTCTTTCGTTTTCTCCATTACGGAGGTTAGTGTTCATTAACTGTCCTTTGTACTTAGCAGGAATAATCTTGAATGCAGTAAGAACAGAGTAAACGCGGAAAAGCGGAATCGGCTTCTTGAATGTAATGATTACAGTTGATTCATCTTCTGCTTCATAGCTCTCGATGAACGAAAGGAAGTATTCGCGGTTTGGTGATTCATTTTCTTCAAGAGCATAAGCATCAAAAGAATAGACAACATCTTCTGAAGTAAAGAAGTGTGGTGATTCCTGAGTAGAATCGTGCCATTCCGTGCTTGTATTCAAAGTAATGACAAATGTTTTTTTATCATTCTTTTCATCATCTTCTACGATTTCTTCTGCAAGACAGAGCTGCGGATTGAGCATTCCTGTTCCGTCATCATTTTCGATTACTTCGTTATTACAAAGTCCGTCAAAAATAAGTTCGTTTGCATTAAGACCCTGTGTGTTCTGAGAAAGAACCGGGTTTAATGAGTCCGGAAGATTTGTTACTGCAACTTTTACACCTTTCGGCATTGCGTTAATAAAAATTACTGATGCAACTGCTGCTGCTACGAGAACAGCAACTGCAACAATAATTATTGTCTTCTTTTTACTTTTCTTCTGTGCTTCTGCCATGATTAGCGACTCCTTGTAATGAATGAACTATATACAACTACTTCACCTGAATAAGAATCTGTCTTACCCTTCTGAACTTCAAAGAAGTACTTGTCTGATCCCAGAGCTTTTGCAGCATTAAGAACCGGCCATGAGTTACCAACCTTATTTGCCTTGCTTACGAGGTCCTTAAGTCCCTTCTTTTCGATGTCTTTACCACTGTGGGTATTCTGATTGAATACGCGGACGTTGCGGTTATCTTTCATTGTGATAACAAGGTCGTTCATTTCGCCCTTCTTGATTGATACCATACCCCACCAGTATTCTTCACTCTTCTGCTTTGAAGCTGCAAACTTTGCAGGACGTGATTTCTGATTTGCTTTTGTTGAACCAGGTGCAGGGTTAAAGAGACCAATCATAAGAGGCATAACTGTTTTACCGCGGCTTAAGA
>JAGABO010000164.1 GCA_017614655.1 Treponema sp.
ACGGTATAAAAAGGCTCGCGAAGGTATTAAACAGACTTTGAAAGCATTCCTGACTGCGCATGGCGCATAAGCGCCATAATTATATGGTTTCCATGCGCAGTCAGGCATGCAGCAGCATTATTGCAGCGGTTTCAAAGACTGTTTAATGCCTGGGAGAGTTTTTTATACCGTATCCCCTGTTTTTTATTCGATGTCCACTTGAAAAGATCTGTAAAATCTGTTAATTTATCGTACCCCTTGGAAGAACGCATGTTCTTCCCATCTTAGACCATAAGGAGCACATACAATGAGAAAGTATGAACTTATGACAATTTATCCCGTAGAGGATGAAAAAGCAAAGGCTGGTCTTGAAGCACTTAAGGCAGACCTTGCAAAATTCGGTGCCGAAGTAGAAAAGGAAGAACCTTTCGGTGACCGCGACCTTACTTATGAAGTAAAGAAGCAGAAGAGAGGACGTTTTATTCTCCTCAACATCAAGGCAAATCCTGCAAAACTTACAGAACTTGATGCAGCATTCAAATTCAACACTAACCTTTTGAAGTACATGTTCGTCCTTAAGGATGAAAAGAACGCTTAAGGAAAAATAAGCAGAAAATCAGGAAAACGCATTTTTAATAATGCGCTTCCGTAAAAAAAAACTTTCTGGAGAAGTAAGATGGCATCAGTATCTGATATTAACTGCGTAATCCTCATCGGCAACCTTACACGCGATGCAGAAATGAGTTATATGCCGAGCGGCAATGCAGTTGTTAATTTTTCGCTTGCAATAAACCGCAGCAAAAAAGAAGGGGATCAGTGGGTAAGCGAAGTAAATTATTTTGATGTTGCTTATTTCGGAAAACCTGCAGAAGGTGTAAAACCCTATCTTACAAAGGGAAAGAAAGTTGCCGTTCAGGGTTCCCTTAAACAGGACCGCTGGGAAAAGGACGGTCAGAAGTTCTCTAAGGTTCGCATCGTAGCAGATACGGTTCGCCTTATGGGAGGAAGAGACGGTTCAGACGGACAGTCATCCGGTGGTTACCAGAACTCTTTCTCACAGAGTCCTTCGGGTTCAGCAGCCCAGCAGAACAGCTATTACAGTCAGCCTTCTTCGGAAACATTCGGCGGAGACGGCGGTGCATTTACGGAAGATATTCCGTTCTAACGCTTAAAAAAACAGGAGCATATTATGGCAGACGAAAATAACGAAAACGTAGAAGTAAAAGAAGCTCAGATTTCTCAGGAACAGCTTCAGGATTCTGGCCGCGAAGACGAAGGACGCGGTGCACGTGCAAAGGGAAAGGCTTTCTTCCACAAGAAGGTATGCCGTTTCTGCGCAAACAAGGCAAAGATTGACTACAAGGATGCAGACGGACTTCGCCGCTTTACAACAGAACGCGGTAAGATTCTTCCACGCCGCATCACAGGTACATGTTCTAAGCATCAGAAGGAACTTGCAGTTGCAATCAAACGCGCACGCGCAATCTGTCTTCTTCCTTACGTTGCAGACTAAAAACTAAAAACAAGGGGGCGATCCGACTCCTGGTGACGCCCTCCTTAAATTAAATAGGAGCTTGATATGAAAGTTATTCTTAATGATGATGTAAAACATCTCGGTGAAATGGGCGACGTTAAGAACGTTGCAAACGGTTATGCACGCAACTTCCTCTTCCCTCGCATGCTCGCTGTTCCTTACAATCCGGAAACAGTAGCTTACTTCGAAGGAAAGAAAGCAGAAATCGAAGAACGCAAGGCAAAGAAGCGTGAAGAAAGCAAGTCTCTTAAAGAGAAGCTTGAATCTATCACAGTTGAACTTACAATGCCTGCAGGTAACAACGGAAAACTTTACGGTGCCGTTACAAACCTTACAGTTGCAAATTACCTTAATACAAACGGTTATGAAATTGAACGCAAGAGAATCGAAATTCCTGGCGTTACAATCAAGCAGACCGGTAACTACAGCATCAAGATTCATCTTTACGAGACGACAGTTGCAGAAGTCAAGCTTTCTGTAAAGGCACAGGAAGTTGCAGAAGAAAAGCCTGCTGCAAAGTCAAAGAAAGAATCTAAGAAAGAAGAGCCGAAAGCACAGGATGCAGAACCTGCAGCAGAAGCTCCAGCAGAAGAAAAGGCTGAATAAGTCTTTGTCTGCTTTTATAAACCGGCGCACTTTACGCCGGTTTTTTTTTCAGGAGGAAATTAATGGATTTAAAGGATAAAGTCCCGCCGCATAACCTTGAGGCAGAGCAGGCAGTTCTCGGTGCAGTTCTTTTGAACTGGAAGGCTATGGATGACGTTTCGTCAATTATTTCCTCCGAAGATTTTTATTCTTCCCAGAACGCAGAAATTTTTAAAGCCCTTAAAAGCCTTTCCCTTGCTTCCGTTCAGGGGGATCTTTTAACGCTTATAGATGAACTTACAAAAACCGGTTCACTTGAAAAAGCAGGCGGTATTTCCTACGTTTCTTCCCTCTGTGATGTAGTTCCTACAAGTGCAAATGCAGAAAATTACGCAAACATTGTCCATGAGCTTTCGATAAGGCGTACGCTCATAAGAATTTCGCAGGAAATAAAAGCCGACAGTTTTGATGATACAAAGGAATGCCGTAAGGTTCTTGAAACTGCTGAACAGAAAATATTCAACATAACGGATTCAAACCAGACAACACAGGTTAAAGTAATGAAGGATGTCGTTTTTAAAACTGTTTCCATCATTCAGACTCATTATAAAAATAAAAACGCACTTTCAGGAATTCCTTCCGGATTTACGCAGCTAGATACAATGACAAACGGCTTCCAGGACGGAGAAATGACTATCATCGGAGCCCGCCCGTCTATGGGTAAGACTGCCCTCGCCCTTTCCATGATGCAGCATATCGCCGTAGAAAAAAACATTCCGTGCGGATTTTTTAGTCTTGAAATGTCTTCCGAACAGATTTGTCAGCGTCTTCTTTCCCAGGTTGCCCGTGTTCCAAGCCAGAAATTAAGAAGCGGTATGCTTCAGCTTTCGGATTTCCAGAAGCTCAATGATGCAGCCGGCAACACATATAACGCTCCCCTTTACATAGTTGACACTCCGAATATGAAACTTCTTGATTTAAGGGCGATGGCCCGCCGTATGGTAATGAATCATGGTGTTAAAATTATTTTTATAGACTATATCGGTCTTATAAGCCTGGAAAATGACGGTAAGCAGCAGATGTGGGAGCAGCAGTCATTTATTTCCAAGTCACTTAAAAGTCTTGCACGTGAGCTTTCTATTCCGGTTGTGGTTCTCTGTCAGGTTGCCCGTGATGCAGAAGGAAATGAACCTAACCTTGCCCAGCTCCGCGGTTCCGGTTCTATTGAACAGGATGCCGATATGGTTATGTTTATTCACGGAGAAAGAAAAAAGACTGCACAGACCGAGGGCGAAGAAACAGAAAATACCGGTGTCCTCGACAGAAAGCTTGTAGTTGCAAAGCAGCGAAACGGCCCTATCGGAGATGTAGAAGTACTTTTTATTTCCAGTTATACAAAATTTGAAAATAAGTCCCGGGAGAGGGAGTAAAGCTGTTCTTGCAGTTTTTACAGTTCTCTGCCGATAATAGAAAGGGTTTGTTTTTTCCCGAATTTGATTTATAATAAGGGCATACTGATGAAAAGATTTTTTTGTACAATAACATTCCTTTTTTCTCTTGGCGTAATTCTTTCTGCACAGAATTATGAGGAACTTGCAAAAAGCGGAACTACAGCCGAAATAAAAAAAGCACTTTCAAGGGATGAGAGCATCTCCAGAAAAGTCTTTGGAGAAAACGGCGAGAACTTCCTTATGCTGGCCCTTAAAAATAACAGGGAACTTAAGGTAATCAAGTACTGTCTTGCCGTTGAAATTGATGTAACTCAGGAAGCAAAAGACGGTCGTACTTCCGTAATGTATGCCTGCCGCTATTCCACGGATCCTGATGTCGTAGAAAAGGTTGTAAAGGCCGGTACAATATTTGGCATAGGAACAGCAAAAAGACTTTCAAAAAAGGATTCAAGCGGAAAAAATTCCTACGACTATGCAAAAGAAAATGAAAATCCTAAAATCTACGAAGTAATCAACGAAATAGAAAAAGATCCTGCAGTTGTTGCAGCAGAAAAAGAAGCAAAGGCAAAAGAAAAAGCCGAAAAGGAAGCCCTTAAAAAAGCAGAAAAAGAGGCGGAAAAAGAAGCAGAAAAAAACAACAGGAATTCAGAAGAACTGAAAGAAGAGCCTCTTTCCGAACCGGAACCTGTAAAAGAAATAAAAAAAGAAGAAGCTCC
>JAGABO010000165.1 GCA_017614655.1 Treponema sp.
AAATTTGCAGCCTGACCAAAAGCATGAACCCCAGAATCCGTGCGGCCTGAACCCGTGAGGCTTATTTTAGTGCGGAACATCTTAAAAAGGGCTGCCTCCGCTTCTCCCTGGACCGTACGCAGGGGCTTTCCGCCGTCGGCCTTGTCCTGCCTCTGCCAGCCTGCAAAATCAGTTCCGTCGTAGGAAAGCGTAAGGAGAACGTTCTGCATCAGTCATCATCCGAGAAAATGTTGTTGGAAGAAAGTTCCGCAGACATCTTGTCATAAAGCGAGCGTGCAACTTCCAGAAGAGGTCCCGGCTTGTTTTTGGAAGACTTTCCGAGACCGAAGATTCGCGCAATGGCACGCTTAAATTCATCAAGCTTTTTAAGGCGAAGCTCTTCATCATCATGCTGACCGTATTTGTATTCAAGAAGGCCGCAGAGATAAATTACTCCGTCGTAACCGTAGTTTTTGTCGATATCCGGACCAAAGTTTCCGACGCTTTCGATTGATTCAATGCGTCCGGTTTCGTTTATTAAAGTCTGCTGATAAAAGAAGAGAGCCTTTCTGTAAAAGACATCAGCAACATAGCCGTAATTATGCCCCGGAGAAACACGCTCAATGTCACGGCAGAGCCAGGCCAGACGAAGACAGATCATTCCTCTTTTAAAAGTAGGAGCATAGGCAATATCAACTTTTTCGTAACAGAGAAGTGCAAGATAGTACATGGCAGCTCCGTCAAAAAGAGTTCTCTGGTCTTTTGTGTTATAGTGAGGAAATATTGCTTCTACTGCTGCCTTTCTGTGATCTTCGTCTGCAGAAATCCTGTCAAAGGAAGAAGAATCCTTTATGTCCTTAAAGTCTTTCCAGAAAAGAGCCGTATGGCACTTGGGACAGCATCCGATTTCATAAATAAGGGGATAAATGCGGCCGAACTTTTTTGACGGCTCAAAAATTCTGTGAAGTTCATCGGTAAGGTTTCCGGCAATCATACGGCCTCCGCCTTTGTGCATTACTTCCATTTCAAAAAGCTTGTGACAGGTAGGACATTCAACCTTGTCTTTTGCCCAATAGGAGACGGCAGGCTTTTTTCCATCTTCCTGTGGCTTTGCTTTTCTCTGAACCGGCATAATTCCTCCTGCTAACCTTCTATTAAGCTTCTATTATGACATAGGCAACGGCATATTCTTTTTCATGACTAAGCGAAACATGAAAAACACAGCCTTCACCGAATATTTCGTTTACTTTTGCCAGGGCATTGTTTTCTACAACAAGTTCCGGTTTTCCCGAGTCATTCTTCCGTATATATACATCCCTGAGCGAAAAACCCGTAAGCCCTGTTCCGAGTGCCTTGGAAAATGCTTCCTTTGCAGCAAAACGGCAGGCGTAATATTCACACTGGCGGGCAGCGCATGCATCTCCCTTAAGAAACTCATTCTCGTTAAAGAAGCGTTCAATCATGGAAGAAGAAATCCATTTTTCAAAGCGGCTTACCTTAACTATATCACAACCGATGCCTTTTATCACGTACCCTGCTCCACTAAAGAAGGAGAACCATCGTTTCCTGTCTTTGGCACAGATTCTTCTGTAGCTTCATCTTCATCAGTTTCTTCACTGTCATCGGAAATTTCTTTTTCGCGCACATCTACAAAAAGCTCATCGGCACTTATCGAAAGAAGTTTTATGCCTCTTGGAAGCACGGGAGTTACCATAACGGAATAAGTTCCAGCCCGCTCGATGGAAGCACAGGAAGCTGTAAGCACTATTGCAGAAGGAGAAAGTTTTTCCAGTGTAAGGATTTCGCCTTCTACACTAAGATCAACGGCGGCATAATCGTTTTCCAGCGTAAGATATTCCGGAAGCCCGGTAAAATCAACCTGAATCTGAGAGAATGTCCTTGTAAGCCCCTGAGCCCTTACTTTTGCTTCGATTTCGACGATAGGATTTTCTATCATGATTTTGCTGCTCGGATTTTTTAGACGAACCTGCCTTACAACATCAGAAGAAGCTCCAGTTATATCTACATCCTGTGCAGAAAGTGCTGATATTTTTTCTACGAGAGTTCTTGGCCCCGAAATCTTAACCCTCTTTGGATTTGAACTGAAGGCTGCTTTTTCGTAACCATAAGATGGAACTCCTATAACCGACGGCTCTATGTCTACAAGTTTAGAAAATACTTCATCAAGTTCAAGATTTACGGTTTCGGGACTTATTTTTATTTCGAGTGCTTCTATTGCAGAAATTCGGCTGTCTTTTGAAATAAAAACCGGGAACTTAAAGCTCCCCTTTCCTTCTGCCGTGGTAATGTCTACAAAGGCTTCCAGGTCATTTTCGCTTATTGAAGCAATGTCGTCTTTTTTACCGCGGATTCTTACTTTAATAAAAGGTGTTTCTTCCAGCCCCGAAAGAACTACCGTGTCCCCAAGGGAACGAACATCAAGGGGAACGGCAAGAGTTTTTGTTTCCAGTGAAGAAAGTTCATGAAAGAAAAATATAAAAACTGCAATTATGAGACAGATTATCTTTACGGCAAAATTTTCGGTTATGCGCTCACGAATTTTCTTTATGTTCATCTATCGTGTCCTCGATGTTTTTTTCTTTTGCAGTAATTTCAAGTTCGCTTTCCAGAATCTTTGTAATCTGATCAAGGGTAAGGTCGTAATGAAGTTTTCCGTCGTATGCAAGGGAAAGTGCCCCTGTCTCTTCACTTACAACAAGCGTTATTGAATCCCCGGCTTCACTCATTCCCAGGGCTGCACGGTGTCTGGTTCCGAAAGTCTTTTTGATTCCGTACTCGTTACTGAGCGGAAGAAAGCAGCCTGCATAGACGATCTTTCCGTTCTGAATAAAGCAGGCTCCGTCATGAAGAGGCGTATCGTGTCCGAATATGGTTACAAGAAGGTTTGATGAAACGTCGGCATTGATGCGCGTTCCGCTTTTCATCTGTTCATCATGATTTGTCTTTCTTAAAAAAACTGCAAGCATTCCGCGCCGCTGTCTGGAAAGCATTTCTGCTGCGATGAGGACAGAGTCTACGTAAGTGTGGCGGCTTCTCTTACCGAAAGCAAACCATTCAGCCTGAGCAATTTTAAGAAGAAGAAGACGCAGCTCCGGCTGAAAGACAATAGCAAGGGCAATGATGAGTCCCGGTGCTATCATCGTAAAAATCCACATGAGTGTATTAAGCTGAAGCAGGACTACAAGTGCATAGAAGATTCCGACGATGAGGGAAGCCTTTATAAGCTGACCGGCCTTTGTGACGAAAATAATCTGATACGCCTTGTAAAGAAGGAACGTGAGAATGCCAATATCAATAAACGGCTTTATATAACTGTAAATTCCTAAAAGAATGTCCTGAGTTCCGCCCATAAACTATCCTGTCGTTTTTCTAAATTCCATAAGGCTTTTAAATGATTCTAACACTGCAAGGCTGTCAACGCAAGATGATACATCATGAACGCGTAGAATTTCTGCTCCGTAAAGACAGGCTGCAATATCGGCGGCAATTGTACCGGCTCCGCGGTTTAAGGCATCCTTTCCCGTAATCTCGCCTATAAAAGTTTTATCGGAAAGGCCTATAAGAACCGGATATTCTCCGTCTGCAAGAAGGGATGCTTTTTCTATAAGAAGAAGGTTCTGTTCCCTGTTCTTGGAAAAACCGATTCCAGGATCCAGAATGATTTTCTCTTTCTTTATGCCGCACGACTGTGCAAATAAAGCACGCTCCTTTAAGTAGGTGCCAACTTCCTTTACGATGTCGGTATACGAAAGATTACTCTGCATGTTAACCGGAGTTCCCCTCTTATGCATGAGGATTACCGGAATGTCTTTTTCTTTCGCAAATAAAGCCATGTCTTTATCATCTTCCAGGGCAGAAATGTCGTTTAAAATATCAGCACCGGCATTAAAAGCAGCTTCCATTACCCGTTTTTTTCTTGAATCAACCGATATCGGAACAGATGACTTCTTCCTTATTTCTTCGATTACCGGAACAATCCGCCTGATTTCTTCTTCTTCATCAATATATGCAGAACCCGGCCTTGTGCTTTCGCCGCCTATGTCAAGGATTTCGGCCCCTTCATCAATAAGACGGAAGGCAAGCTCACTTCCGCCGCGGCTTTTTTCGTAAAAACTGTCGGGAGTGCAGTTTACTATTCCCATTACAAAAGATGAAAACCTTGAACAGATCTTTCTGTCCCTTAAAAAAAGTTCTGCCATTATTCCTCCAGAAGAGCCCTTGCAGAAGCCGCAATCCCCGCACTGTCAAGACCGGAAGCAGCAAGTATTTCTGCCCTTGTACCGTTTGCCGGAAATGCATCGGGAAATCCCAGAACAGAAACTTTTTTCTCCGGAAACTTTTTCTTTACGGAAATAAGCCATTCTTCTCCAAAGCCGCCCTTTTTAACGCCGTCCTCTGCAAGAAGAAGCGCATCGTATTTTTCTGCAATTTCTTCAAAATATGAATAGTCAAACGGTTTAATAAAACGCAGGGAGAAAATGTCGCATTCCGTTTTTTCCATAAGAAGGCTTCTTGCCGCAGTAAGGGTTTCCGGATAAAGGCTTCCCGTACAGCATAGAAGAATCTTTTTATGAGGAAGGGAAAGCTCGTCTTCCTTTGGAGAAAGGGAAGCTGCAAAATCCTGTGAATTTACAAAAACTCCCCTTCCTTCCTGAACTTCCCGGGTAAAAGGTTCTGTTTCGGTAGGACAGGTATTCTTTGACCAGCGTATGCACACAGGGCTTTCTGTTCCGCTTACGGCATAATCAAGGCACAGTTCAAGATCGCGGGCTGTTCCTGCAGTCATAAGTACAAGGTTTGGAACACACTTAAAAAGGCTTATGTCAAATATACCCTGATGAGTTTCTCCGTCATCAGGAACGGCACCTGCCCTGTCAAAAACAAAAACTGCATGCCTTTTTTGAAGGGCGATATCTTCGATTATCTGGTCAACAGACCTCTGTATAAAAGTTGAATAGATTGCAGTAACAGGAATCATGCCTCCTGCCGCAAGACCGCCTGCAAAAGTAACGGCATGCTCTTCGGCAATACCTGCATCAAAAAAGCGTTCAGGAAAACGGCGCGAAAATGCATCAAGACCGGTTCCCTTTGACATGGCTGCGGTAATGCAGGCAATACGCGGATTTTCTTCTCCCAGCGAAACGATTTTTCTGCTGAAGCATTCCGTA
>JAGABO010000166.1 GCA_017614655.1 Treponema sp.
AACTTCCATATTGTCTTTCTCCTGAGTTCCGCCTAAAGCATTTGAATCATTTTATAAACTAAGGCTGCGCTCATGTCAGCCGCAGCTTCTTCGTTAAAGTCGTAAGTTGATTCACCTGAATCGTCTGCCATATCGCTCATGCAGCGGATGATTACAAACGGAACCTTGCTTAAGTAAGCGGCATGTGCAATTGCTGCTCCTTCCATTTCAACACATGCAGGATTACAGTCTGTGCGGATTTTTTCCTTTACGGATTTATCGCTGATGAACTGATCGCCGGAAGCAATGCGTCCGCATACAAGCGAGTGGCCTTTTAATTCATCAAGTGAATCAAAAGCTTTTTTTGCAAGTTCCACGAGCTCCGGTGCCGCGTCAAAATCAGAACATTCCATCTGAGGAATCTGCGTAACTTTATAGCCGAATCCTGTTGCATCCATGTCGTGATAAAGTGCATCTGTTGAAACGACAAAGTCGAGCACTTTAAGGCCGTGCGCCATGGCGCCTGCAATTCCAGTGTTAATGATTGCTGAAACGCCGAACTCAAGGATAAGGCGCTGTGCGCAGAGAGCCGCGTTTACTTTTCCGACTCCAGATTTTACAAGAACGACATTTACGCCGTTAAGAGTGCCTTCCGTAAAAACAAGTCCGCCGCTTTTTTTCTCGCATGGCGAAGCAAGGCGTTTTCTGAGCGAAGCAAGTTCAACTTCCATCGCACCGATAATTCCGATTTTATTCATAACCTTATTTTATATGACAAATCAACTATGGTAAAGATTTAATTTATATGCGCTGCAAGTTCCGAGCTTTTAAGCGATACTTCTCCTGAAAAAAGCGTGCGCTCCGTTCCGTCAGAAAGTGCAACTACAAGCGAAGCATCGTCAGTTATGTCGTTTGCAACTGCTTCATAAGAATCCGTGCTGCTTCCTGCAAGCGGAAAAACCCTTACTTTTTTTCCGAGCATGAACACAAGCTTTTTGTATTCACCGATTGCTGTTTTTTCATCTTCGTTAAGCACGCTGATTACCTGTCCGTAAACTTCTGCCGCAAGTTCTGCACGCGTTACGTTTGCCTCGGATTTTTCATCAAGAATTGAGCCTGCAGTTTTTAAGAGCTCTTCGTCAAATGCAGCCCTGTTCGGTTCGATGTTTATTCCGATTCCTATGACTGCTGATTCAATCTGTCCCGTTTCAAAATCAGTTGAACCTTCCGTAAGAATGCCGCAGATTTTTTTTCCGTTGTAAAAAACATCGTTAATCCATTTTATGCCGCATTCAGTTTTATAAAGTTTTTTAACTGCCCTGCACACGGCAACTGCGGCAAATGCCGTTATTTTTGAAGGCTGAATCCGGCGGTTCTGCGGAACAATGATTATTGAAATATAAATGCCGGTCTTTTCAGGTGAAACAAAACTCCGTCCAAGCCGACCGCGTCCCGCAGTCTGACTTTCTGCAATGATGACGGCACCGTTCATTTTTGCACCGGCTTCTGTAAGCGTTCCGTCTGCATTTTTAAGCGGCGCGCATTCAGAAAGAAGCCGCTTTGCGTGTGTGTTGGTCGAATCAGTCTGCTTAAGGCATACGGCATGAATGTCTTTCAGGTTAGGAAAGTTTTTTTCAAGACAGCTTCGGAAAATTTCTTCTGAAAGAATGTCTGCCTGTTCTGTAAGGACATAGCCGCCGTTCGTCGTTCCCTGAATTGCACAGCCTTCCTGCCGCAGAAAGTTTATTGCCTTCCAGACTGCAGAGCGGCTTACGCCGCAAAGCCGCGCAAGTTCTTCGCCGCTTATGCTCTTGCCCTGCCCTGAATTTTTCCTCAGGCACAGTTCCTGAAAAACCTTTTCCTTCGTCGTCATGCACACAGAATACCATGAATCACGATGTTGGAAAAGTTATCGAAAACTTACAATGCAAAAGGCTTACGGAATTCAAATTTAAATCTATTTTTTTTTTTAAAGGTGTGGTATAATACCGCCGTAATTTATAACTTTACAATATATTTTATTTAAGAGGTTACTATGAAATACGGATATTTCGACAATGAGAACCGTGAATATGTAATTGACCGCGTGAACGTGCCTGTTTCCTGGACAAACTATCTGGGAACAGAAGCTACGGGTACAGTCATTTCACACAATGCCGGCGGTTATATGTTCCACGAATCACCTGAAACACACAGAATCACCAGGTTCAGGGCAAATGCAGTGCCGCTTGACAGACCTGGTCATTATGTTTATCTGCGTGACAATGATTCAAAGGATTACTGGTCGATTTCATGGCAGCCTGTAGGAAAGCCCCTTGATCAGGCAAAGTATACCTGCCGCCACGGACTTTCATACTCAAAGTTCCAGTGCGATTATTCAAAGCTTTTTGCACAGCAGACGCTTTTTATTCCGAGAGGCGAAACCTGCGAGCTCTGGGATGTTACCATAAAGAACAATGATTCAAAACCAAGGAACATAAGCCTTTTCTCTTACTGCGAATTTTCTTTCAACATGGTTGAAATTGACAACCAGAATTTCCAGATGAGCCTTTACTGTTCCGGTTCAAGCTACAAGGACGGAGTTATCGAAGCTGATAACTTCTACAATCCTTCAATGTATCACTATATGGCTTCAAGCTTTAATCCTGACAGCTACGACTGTCTGCGCGATTCTTTCATCGGCGTATATCACACGGAAACAAATCCTGTGGGAGTAGAAAACGGAACTCTTTCCGGAAGCAGCGAACTTGGCAACAACCACTGCGGTGCTTTACAGAAAGCATTTACAATTCAGCCTGGTGAAACTTTACGCGTAGTATTCATGCTCGGTGTAGGAAACAGAAGCGTCGGAGAAAAAATCAAGGCAAAGTATTCTGATTTTGCTGCAGTAGACAAAGCTTTTGCTGACCTTGCTGCCTGGTGGAAACATAAGTATGAAGCACTTCAGGTAAATACTCCTAATGCTGACATGAACACAATGCTCAATACATGGAACCTTTACCAGTCAGAAGTTAACGTAATATTCTCACGCTTCTCTTCATTTATTGAAGTCGGCGGTCGTGTAGGACTTGGTTACAGAGACACTGCACAGGATGCAATGTGTATTCCTCATTCTAATCCGGAAAAATGTCATCAGCGTCTGGTAGAGCTTCTTAGAGGACTTACTTCAACCGGTTACGGACTTCACCTGTTCGAGCCGGAACTCTTTGATCCGGACAGACCTGCACCTCTTCCATTTAAATCTCCTACAGTAAAACCAGAGCCGGACAAGGGCTCTCTGGTACACGGTTTAAAGGATACATGTTCAGATGATGCATTGTGGCTTGTTCCTGCAATCTGTGAATACGTAAAGGAAACAGGAGACACAGACTTCATCAACGTAACCCTCGGTTATGCTGACGGCGGACAGGGAACTGTTTATGAGCACATGATGAAGATTCTTGATTTCTCTGCCGAGCATGTCGGTGCAACTGGAATCTGCCAGGGACTCCGCGCTGACTGGAATGACTGCCTTAACCTCGGAGGAGGTGAATCGGCACTTGTTTCATTCCTCCACTACTGGGCACTGGACAACTTCATTGAGCTTGCACGCTTCTGCAACAAGACTGACCATATTGAAAAATACACTGCAATGCAAAAAAAGGTTAAGGATGCCTGTGAAAAGGAACTTTGGGACGGCGAATGGTATATCCGCGGAATCACAAAGAAGGGCATAAAGATCGGTACCCACAACGACAAGGAAGGAAAGGTTCACCTTGAATCAAATGCGTGGGCAATTCTTTCTGGACTTGCACAGGGAGACCATGCAGAAAAGACTTTGAATTCAATCGACAAGTACCTGTATTCAGAATACGGCATTCATTTGAATTCACCTGCTTACGGAACTCCTAATGATGACATCGGATTCCTGACCAGGGTATATAAGGGTATCAAGGAAAACGGTGCAATCTTCAGCCATCCGAATCCATGGGCCTGGGTTGCCGCTACAAAACTCGGAAAGGGTGATATTGCAATGAAGTTCTACAATTCACTCTGTCCTGCACGTCAGAACGACAAGATCGAAGTTCGTCAGTCAGAGCCTTATTCTTACTGTCAGTTCATAATGGGACGCGAGCATACTGCATTCGGTCGTGCCCGTCATCCGTGGCTTACAGGAAGTGCCGGCTGGGCATATTTTGCAGCAACAAGATACATGCTCGGTATAAGACTTACGTTCGATTCTCTGGTTGTAGATCCTTGTATTCCTGCTGAATGGGACGGCTTTACTTCTACAAGAAGATGGAGGGATGCAGTTTACAATATTACTGTTAAGAATCCTTCTCACGTTCAGAGCGGAGTAAAGAAAGTTCTTCTTAACGGCGCTGAGGTTTCAAAAATTACACCTCAGGCAAAGGGAAGTACAAATACAGTTGAAGTTATAATGGGCTGATTTTACTTTTTGTAAAAGATGTTCATTAGATGAAAAAGGGTGCTGCTTTAATTAAGACAGCACCCTTTTTTTTAGTTTCAGTTTTCTTTGTCGGCTTCAAGAAGCATGGAAACTTCCCAGTCCAGAAGCTTTTTTTCTTCTTC
>JAGABO010000167.1 GCA_017614655.1 Treponema sp.
GACTTTTAAGACCTGTTGCTTTGGCAGCGGGTCTTTTTTTATTTTTTTGTGTTTTTAACGGAGGTAGATTATGCCGGGAATGAATCCAAACGGAAAGTAAGGTTCTTTCATTGACCTTGATTTTTCAGAAATAACGTGGCCATCAAAGAGAATTACAAAAGCGCCGCTGTGGTGTTCTGTTGATCTTCGTGACGGAAACCAGGCTCTTGTACATCCGATGGGAATCGAGACTAAACTTGCATTTTTTGACCTTCTTGTTAAGATCGGCTTTAAGGAAATCGAAGTAGGTTTTCCGGCTGCAAGCGACACTGAATACGAATTCTGCCGCCGCCTTATAGAAGAAAACCACATCCCTGATGACGTTACGATTCAGGTTCTGTGTCAGGCACGCGAAAAACTCGTAAAGAAAACCGTTGAAGCCTTAAAGGGCTGCAGCAAGGCAATCTTCCATATATATAACTCGACTTCTCCGGCTCAGAGAAAGTATACCTTCGGAAAGTCTAAGGAAGAAATCAAGCAGATTGCCGTGGACGGAGTGCGCTGCATCAAGAGCTGCCTTTCTGAAGAAGACAGGAAAAAAATCAGGATTGAATATTCTCCGGAAAGCTTTTCGATGACCGAAATTGACTATGCCATCGAAGTCTGTGAAGCAGTCAAGGCTGAATGGGGACTTCTTCCGGGCGAAAAAATCATCATGAACCTGCCTACTACTGTTGAATGCTATACTCCGAATGTATATGCAGACAGGATCGAATATTTTGCAAAGCATATTTCTGAGCGCGACAAGGTAATCATTTCTACTCACTGCCATAACGACAGGGGAACGGGCGTTGCTTCTGCAGAACTTGCACTTCTTGCAGGTGCAGACAGGACGGAAGGCTGCCTCTTCGGTAACGGCGAGAGGACGGGAAACCTTGACATCGTAAACGTTGCGCTCAACATGTTCTCTGAAGGCGTAGACCCTGAACTTGACTTTACGAACCTTCCCGAAATTGCAGAAGCCTACAACAGGTTTACCGGAATGGAAATCAACCCGAGAAGTCCGTGGGCAGGAGAACTTGTGTTTACGGCATTCAGCGGTTCTCATCAGGATGCAATCAGAAAGGGAATGGCTGCCCGTACAAAGATGGACAAAAATGCTTTCTGGGATGTGCCTTATCTTCTTATAGATCCGCATGACATCGGCCGTCAGTATGAAGGAATCATCAGGATCAACAGCCAGAGCGGTAAGGGAGGGGCAGCCTACATTCTCGAAGAAAAGTACGGGCTTACGCTTCCCAAGGCAATGCATCCGGCTCTCGGAGAAGTCATCAAGAACGCTGCCGACAGGGCACAGAGGGAACTTTCTGCAGACGAAATATATACGCTGTTTGTTGAATCCTTCCTCGAAAAGAAAGGCCGCCTCGAAATTGCAGACCTTGCAGAAACCCACCTGGAAGGAAACTCTTCTTCTTCGAACGATGCAACACTCTGTCGTGCCGTTGTCAACTGGGACGGAAAGCAGTTTGCAATCGGAGAAAAAGGAAACGGTCCTCTTGATGCATTTACGGGAGCCCTTAAGGCAACTCCTGCTCCTGCATTCAGCATAACTCAGTTCCATGAGCACAGCATCGGTACCGGAAACAACACGAGTGCCGTAGCCTATGTTCAGATTACCTGCGAAGACGGCAAGGATTACTGGGGTGCGGGAAAGAGTACGAACGTAGGAAGGGCAGGTATCAATGCCGTAGTAAGCGCCTTAAACCAGATTAAGTAGTTTTATTAAAATATTTGTGTAACCTTTTTAAGAAAGGTGTGTTCTATAATACAGAAAGATAACCGGATTTTGGTGTAGTACCGGTTTTCTGACGCAGTCATGTGGTAAAAGCGAATCCCACATTTGCTGCATCCTCCTCTCCTTTAATCCCTGTCTGTCCGTTGGTCAGGCAGGGGTTTTTCTTTTTAGAAGCAGCATTTCAAAATTACCGGAAAACATAAGAAAACTTAAGAAAAGCTCCCCTTTAATAAACGGCGTTTTACTGATAAAATCTGCTGCGTCTATATGGAAAACGAAATCCGGTTCAATACAGAAAACGATGACTCAGAAACAGAAAGAAAGATTCTTCCGCTTACGGAAGAGGAATGTGCATTTTTTCTTTCCAGGGAAGGTCCGCTTGCTTCCGAAAATGAGCTTTATGAAGAACGGCCTTCCCAGCTTGCCCTGGTACGTGCTGTTTCAAAAGCGTTTAATGAAGAAAAAATTGCGGCCTTCGAAGCCGGAACCGGAGTCGGAAAAAGTTTTGCATACATTATTCCGGCCCTCCTGTGGTGTGCACGGAACAGGGAACGCGTGGTAATTTCTACCGGAACAATCAACCTGCAGCAGCAGCTTTACGAAAAAGACATTCCGCTTGCAAAGAAAATTACCGGACTTAACGTAAAGTCGGTTCTCGTAAAGGGAAGAAACAATTATGTGTGCTTAAGGCGGCTTTCTGAAGCAGGAAAAGAACGTGACCTTTTTTCTGATGACACGGAAACTCTTGATTCAATTTCTGAATGGGCAAAAACAACTCCTACGGGAAGCATAAGTGACCTTTCCTTTATGCCGTCTGACAGCGTGTGGAGCCGCGTTAATTCCGAAAGTGATGCCTGTATGGGAGGCCGCTGCCGTTTTCATGAAAAATGCTTTGTAATGAAGATGCGGAAAGAGGCTTCTGAGGCACCGCTTTTAGTTGTTAATCATCACCTGCTTTTTGCAGACATAGAAAGCCGTATGTCAGGAATCGGCTATGAGGATGCGGCCGTTCTTCCTCCTTACAGCCGCATTGTTTTTGATGAAGCTCACGGCATGGAAGAAAGTGCTACAAGTTTTTTCAGTTCAAGCGTAACAAAGTTCAGGCTTACAAAACAGCTTAACCTTCTTTACAGAAGCGGCCGCGGTGCAAAATCAGGTTTTTTAGTTCAGGCAGATACTGTGGTTAACGGAGAAGAAACTTTTTTGCAGGAAGTGTCGGCAATGACGGAAGATGTAAAAGAAAATGCAGCTCTTCTTGATGAATGTGCCCGTACCGTTCTTGATACTTCCATGAGCATGCGGCTTCACAGGGGAAACCTCCGTAAGTTTTCCAGAGTTCTTGATGCAATGAAAAAGCTTAAGCTTTCCCTCGATGCCTTTACTTCCAGAGTCCGTGATGTTTTTGAAAACAATATTGCAGAGGATGACAAAAATATTCAGAGCGTGTGGGAATCAAAAAATATAATCAGGCGTCTGGAGGATACATCGCTTCTTTTTGCAAGTTTTCTTTCCATGGAAGAGCATGATGATATGGTTTTCTGGTGTGAAAAGTGCAGGCTTCCTCCAAAAAAAGCCGGTGACGATTTTACGGTTTACGTTAAGTTTACACAGACTCCGATTGATATTGCACCCCTTATGAACAGCGGCGTTTTTGAACCTATGAAGACGGTTATCTGTACAAGCGCAACTCTGCGTACTTCTTCATCATTTGCCTACTGGATGAGGCGTACGGGAGTTTCATTTATAGAAGATGAACGTATTATCTGTGGTGATTTTGCATCTCCTTTTCCTTATGAAAAAAACGTTCTCTTTGCAGTTCCCAATGATGCTCCATTTCCCGAAAGTCCGTATTTTCAGAATTATGTTGAAGAAACGCTTCCGCGCTTAATAAAGGCTTCCGGCGGAAAAACCCTTGTGCTTTTTACTTCGTATGACAGCCTGCGTAATGCGGCAAAAAACTGTGCCCTTTCTTTAAGCCGGGAAGGCATCCCGTTAATGAAGCAGGGGGATGATGACCGCTTCCGTTTAATGTCCCGCTTTAAGGAAGAAAAGGAGAGCGTTCTTTTTGCAACCGAAAGCTTCTGGGAAGGAGTTGATGTTCCCGGCGAAAGCTTAAGTCAGGTTATAATTGTAAAGCTTCCGTTTGCAGTTCCAAATGATCCTGTTTTTGAAGCCCGGAGCGAAATGGTAGAAAAAAGAGGCGGTTCATCATTTATGGAGCTTTCGGTTCCACGTGCAGTCATAAAATTCCGTCAGGGCTTCGAACGGCTTATGAGACGGTGCGATGACAGGGGAGACATTGTCGTTCTTGACCGGAGAATCGTGGAAAAGCAGTACGGAAGAATTTTTACGACCAGCGTTCCCAAAACCAGGCGCATGTATAATCCTACAGATTATATTGCAGGCGAAATACAAAAAATGTTTTCATAATTCTTTATTTCTGCTATAATGGGCGCATGTTCACTTTTATAACTTCCGTGTGCGCAGTAAGTGCACTTCTTTTTCCGACATTCATGCTCTGTTTGTGCTATCCGTTCAGTAAAAGGGCAGCACTTTTCTGGAGTAACTATATTACGGAC
>JAGABO010000168.1 GCA_017614655.1 Treponema sp.
AAAGAAAAATAGAATGTTTTTTCATAATTAAGCCTGCCAAATTCTTTCATAAGCCAGGTTTTTCCTACCTGTCTTGCGCCTTTTAAAATCAAAGGTTTTCTTCGGGATGAGTTTTTCCATTCTAAAAGCTGTGACAAGGCCTTTCTTTTCATGATTGTATTTTATAATTTTCTTACACAAAAATAAAGGTTTATGCGCATTAATTTACACATTTTTATAAAAAAAAACAGGTATTTTTACACAGAATTATGCTGAATTTCATGCAACAAAACCCTATGAAGGCGAAATAAATAAGTTTTTACAGCAGCGGAGTTTTTCTTTTATGTACACCTGTTTTTTGTTATACTTTTAATATGCGGTTTATACATTTGTCTGACCTGCACCTTGGGAAAAAACTCAGGGAAGCAGATCTGATTGAAGATCAGGAATATATTTTAAAACAGATTCTTAAGGTTTGTGATGATGAAAAAGCAGAGGCTGTTCTGATTGCAGGTGATGTCTTTGACAGAAGCATTGCACCGGTTGAAGCTCTGCGTATCTTTGATGATTTTTTGAGTTCTCTTGCGGAACGAAAAATTCCTGTTCTGATTATAAGCGGAAATCATGACAGTGCAGAGCGCCTTTCTTTTGGCGGGGGTCTTTTTAAGGCTTCAGGAATTTATATTTCAAATGCGTATGACGGCTGCGTAGAAAAAGTTGTCCTTAATGATGAATCGGGTGAACTGAATTTCTATCTTCTTCCTTTTATTAAGCCGTCACTTGTCCGTCCGTTTTTTCCTGATGACAAAATTGAATCTTACACGGATGCAGTGCGCCTTGTTCTTGAAAAAGAAAATGTGGATTTTACAAAGCGCAACGTAATTCTTTCTCATCAATACATAACCGGGGCAAAAAGAAGCGAAAGCGAAGAGTCGCTTGTGGGCGGACTTGAAAATGTTGATGCTTCCGTTTATGACGGATTTGATTATGTTGCTCTTGGCCATATTCACGGGCCTCAGAAAATTGACCGCGAAACTCTGCGCTACTGCGGAACTCCGCTCAAGTATTCTTTTTCTGAGGCAGAGCATGAGAAGTCTGTAACGGTTGTAGATTTTGCAGGAAAAGAAAACATTAAGATTAAAAAAGTTCCGCTTAGTCCTTTGCGAGAAGTAAGAAACCTGCGCGGAAAATTTGAAGAGCTTGCGTTAAAAGAAAATTACGAAAAGTTCAGCAGGAATGATTTGATTCATATTACCCTGACAGATGAAACGGAAATTCTTGACGGCTGGGGAAAGCTTAAGGTTATTTATCCGAACCTTCTTCTTATGGAATATGACAACGAGCGTACGAAAAAATCTGCGGAACTCGGCGTTTCGGAAAAAATTGCACTGCAGAATCCGTCCGAACTTTTTGCTGATTTTTTTGAAAACAGAAATAACGTTACTATGACAGAAAAGCAGCAGCTTTACATTCAGAATCTGATTGATGAAATTCTGGAGGCAAAGAAATGAGGCCGCTTAAAATAATTTTTGAAGGGTTTGAAACTTACTGCAATAAAACAGAAGTTGATTTTTCTCTGCTCGGAAAAAACGGCATTTATCTTATTACAGGAAAAACAGGTTCAGGAAAGACTACGATTTTTGACGGCATCTGCTATGCGCTCTATGGAGAAGCAAGCGGAACTGACCGTTCAGAAAAAATGCTCCGTTCTGTAAATGCAGACGGCAGTACACCGACTTATGTTGACTTTACTTTTGAAAACAACGGCAAGGTTTACAACATAAGGCGCAATCCTGAATACATGAGGAAAGCTAAGAAAGGAGACAGCGAGGCAAAAGAAAAGTCAGATGCAGTCCTTACTTTGCCGGACGGAAAAATCATCAGCCAGCAGAAAAACGTAAATCCTGCTGTCGTAGAAATTCTTGGACTTGATAAAGAACAGTTTGTTCAGATTGCAATGATTGCTCAGGGAAAGTTTCAGAAGCTGCTCTTTTCCGAAACAAAAGACCGCATCGAACTGTTCAGAAAGATTTTTAAAACGGAACTTTACGAACTGCTTCAGAAGCGGCTGCGTGATGACGTAATTGCACTTAATAAAAAATGCCGTGACGTTAAACTGAGCATAAGTCAGTATGTTTCGGGAATTCAGTGTGCACGGGAAAATCCGGATTCTGTTCTTGTTGACAGGGCAAAAGAAGGAGAACTTCCTGTAGAAGAAATCTGTACTGTAATCGAAAAACTTATTCAGGATGGAAAAGCCGAAAAAGAAACTCTGGAAAAAGAAAACCGCACGGTTCAGAAAAAGCTGGAAGAAGTAAAGGCAGAACTAAAAAAAGCGGAAGATTTTTTGAATCAGCAGAAGCTTTGCGAAGAAAAAAAAGAACAGCTTGTGCAGAAAGAAGGGCAGCTTAAAAATCTGGAAGCGGAACTTAAAAAAGAAGAAGAGGCGTGTGCTGCCGTTCCGAAGCAGGAAGAAGAACTTGCGCTAAAAAAAGAAAAGCTTTCTGCTTATGATGAACTGGAAGAAGAAAAAGCTGCATTCGAAAAACTAACAGAAACTTTACGCAAAGAAACAGCTGCAGAAACGCGCTTAAAAAATCAGCTTGCGTTTTTAAAAGAAGAAACGCAGAAACTTAAGGAAGAGGAAGCAGCTCTTTCTTCTACAGGAGAAGAGTATCAGAAAATTGAAAACAGCATTTCTACTCTTACTGCAGGCATAAAGCAGATTGTTTCCATTATGAATGCAGACGTTGAAGCCAAAAAAGCGGCTTCGGATTTTGAAAGGGCTTCTTCCGTTTATAAGAAAAGCCGCACGCTGTATGAAAACGCAGAATCGGAATATAAACAGAAGTATCTTTTGTTTCTTGACGGACAGGCGGGGATTCTTGCAAAGGAACTCGAAGAAGGAAAGCCGTGCCCTGTGTGCGGTTCTCTGGCACATCCGAAGCCGGCAGCTTGCGTGCAGAGTGCTCCGAGCCAGGAAGAGCTGAACGAACTTGAAGCAAAAGTTGAACTTGCAAAAAAAGACAGTGAAGAAAAAAGTTCTGCTTCTTCGGCAGCAGCAGCTGTTGCAGAAGAAAAGAAAAACGTGCTTCTAAAAAGTTTTACGGATTACTTTGGAGAAGGCAGTGCTCTGGACATTGCGCTTGTAAACCAGACAAGGGCGCGTCTTATGGAAGAAAAAGCTTCCTGCGAAAATAAAAAGGCGGCGTTAAAAAAATCGGCGGCGCGTAAGGAAGAAATTGCAAAAGTTCTGCCGGAGAAAATT
>JAGABO010000169.1 GCA_017614655.1 Treponema sp.
CTGATTGAATATTTCCCTGTCGAACTGCTTGTAAAGGATAGAGAATACGACAACCTTGGACAGGTCCATTATCTCCTGTCTGCGGGTTACGAATTCCGGCATAGAGATTTCTATCTTTGAGATATAGTCAAGAAGGATCATGTTCTGAACGGACATAGGAGCCACCTGCTCCATGCTGATTCCATACTCTTCTATATTGTCTGCAAGCCTGATTCTGAGAAGTTTCTTTTTATTGCTTATAAAGTAAGACGCACCCGCTTCAGTAAGAATTACTTTTAAGGGAAGATCCAAAATGAACTTTTTCTTGTCCGCACTCATATTATAGGATATTATATAATAAGAAGCGCATAAATGTCAAAAGTATAATTTTAATGCAGATGCATCCTGACTGTTGAAAAGCACCGGATAAAGATATAGAATCAAAAAATATGAAAGAAAAAGAAGCAGAAAACATAAAATTCCCTAAAAAATCCCTTTCTGCATTCTTTTTTGCCCTTTTTACAGCCGTTATACCGGTTTCTGCTGCCGTTCCAGATGGAAATGCCCTTACAGAATATACGGAGCAAAAGCTCTCGGATGCAGGATTTAACTACAGGCGCGAAGAAACCGTTTCCTATGAAGAAGGTGTTTTTCCTGCCAACATAACGCTGGAATTCCCTGCTGCAGAAAAAAACTCCCCTGATGTATCTGATGAAGAAAAAAAAGAAAACAGGGTTATTTTTGCATTCACCCAGAATTTTTTCCTTAACAATACGGCACTTGTCCTTGATTTTCTTTCGTTTCTGAAAGAAAAAAAACTCTCCTATACATCAGAAGTCCTTATTTCCTGCTCGTCTTCCGGCATAGTATTCAACAGAAGAAGTATTTCTGATTCTGACGGAACAAGACTATTTGCAGGAAAAATCTACAATCCGTCCCTTTATACGGCTATATGCATACTTCAAAAAGAAAACGATAAAAACCTGATTATTTCCGGCGGAAGTTCAAAATCTTCTCCGGAGCAGCTTGTTTCACTCATAGCAGAAGCTTTCTCTGAAAACGACCTTACACCTTCAATTCCGCCGGCATTTCTCTACAGACAGAATGTTCTCACAGCCGGTGATGACATGAGAACCGGTGCATTCTTAAAGGAAGAAGTTCCCGCTGCAGGAATTACAATAGACAGTTCAAGCCTTCCTGTATTGGAAAGCCTTTCCCTTAAACTGGAACAAGTTCTGCCGTTCAGCAGCTGGGAAAAAAATTACACTTATGTTCCTGTTGGAAAAAAAGGCTTTTTTATAGGTGAGTCTGCATTCATTGCACTTTTTTTAACGGCATCCTTCCTGATTCTTTCTACAATCTGCTTTATGTCCCTCATTAAAAGCAGTTCTTCTTCTGCCGTAATAAAAGACTTAAAGAGAACTTTTTTTATTACACCTCTGACACTTTTATCCACATTCATACTTTTTTCCATAGTTGATGCATGTTTTTCGTTTTTATCCGGCTATCCTTTTCTTCTTCTGGGAATAAAACTCTGCATACTTCTTGCTTCAACATTCTGTCTTTACATTACACAGCTTCATTACAATTTTTATGTTTCAGTTCACGCATGCGGCGCAAGAATGCTTATAACTTCCGCAGTAAACATTTTTATCTTCAGTGCAGTAAACCTTTCGTTCATGCTGATTTTCTGCGTTTCCTACATAGTCTTTCTTTTTCTTTCCAAAAGACATAACTGGAAACTGATGGCAGGCGGATTCATTCTGATGTTTTCGTTTACGGCAGCAGTTTTTCTTAGGATAGCATCATACTGCAGCTGGGATTCCTTTGCATTTTTCATGAGACCGTCCTTTCTCCAGCATTTTATATTAACTTTTGCAGTCTGCCCTTTTCAGGAACTTTTGTTTAAACTGACTGCCGGATTCGGACTTATAGACAGAGGTTCATCTTCGGGAAAAAGGCCCCTTCATCGTTATGCCGTTTTTACTGTAACCGCAGTAATTCTTTTTACGGGACTATCCGTTTTTCTTAGATTTACATTCTTTAAGAAAAATACACAGACATTCATTACGAATGTAACTGCAGAAGAAACAGAAGAAGAAAACTTCAGTCATTCAATTGTTTCATCAGAATATTTTGGAATGAAGTCAAACAGAATAACAATCGGCACAGACAGAAAAGTCATCAGATACGACATCAGGATCCGATGTATGGATGAAGCCCCGGTCTACGAATGCAACTTCGATTTTTCATATACCGACGAACATACGGTAAGACTCATCGTACCTGACTACCCTCCCGCAAATCTTGAAGCCGTTTACACAGGCGGAATCACGGGAACAGAAACTATAACTGTTGATGCATACTTTAAGGAAGGAGAAAAATATTTTCATGAAAGCTTCTCCATCCGTTAGAAAAAAAATCACCAGAGTTTTTTTTCATGTTGATCTGGATGCCTTTTTTGCTTCTGTAGAACAGCACGACAATCCGGACTATCGCGGAAAGCCCGTAATAGTTGGAGGAATAAAAGGAGACAGACGTTCAGTTGTATCAACAGCTTCCTATGAAGCAAGAAAATACGGCGTTCACTCTGCCATGCCTCTTTTTAAGGCCATTGAACTCTGCCCGAACGGAATCTTTATAAGGGGAAGACACGAACGATATGAAGAAGTTTCTTCCAAGATAATGAATATTTTTTCAAATTATTCTCCGGAAGTAATTCAGATGTCCATTGACGAAGCCTTTCTGGATATGACCGGAAGCGAAAGCCTTTTCGGTAAGCCTCATGAAGCTGCCGTAAAACTAAAAAAAGAAGTTTATGAAAAAACCGGACTTACGGTAAGCGTAGGAATTTCTTCTTCGATGTACGTTGCAAAAATTGCTTCAGGCCTTAAAAAGCCCGACGGACTTACGGAAGTACCTGACGGAAAAGAAGAAGAGTTTATGCTTTCCCTTCCCCTGGAAAAACTGTGGGGAGCCGGAGAAAAAACGGCAGAAAGATTAAGGAAAACCGGCCTTACAACAATAAAGGCAATTCACTCAAAATCAAAAGAACTTTTAATTTCCATATTCGGACAGTCGCAGGGGACATTTCTTTACAATGCAGTCCGCGGTAATAAAGAAATGGAATTCGGAAAGGAATCAAAAACTCATTCCATAAGTGCAGAAAGAACATTCCCCTATGACCTTACTGACCGATATTCAATCGAAAGTGCACTCATGGAAACAGCCCATCATGTTCTTTACAGAATGCATGCAGAAAAAGTAAGAAGCTGCACAATTGCTTTAAAAATACGCTACGGAGATTTTACCACTGTAAGGATTCAGGAAACGTATTCTTCACCGGTAACAAACGCACACGATTTCTTCGAAAAATGCAGGCTTCTTCTTTCTAAAAAACTTGATGCCTCAAAAGGAGTAAGACTTCTGGGCGTTGCCTTCGAGAACGTAGAAAAAAAATCCACACCCGTACAGCAGGAGCTTTTTGACTTCGGAGAAAAAAAACGGGCTAAGCTGGAAGAAGCAATCTATAATCTTGAAGACAAGAACCCCGCCATAAAAATAACAAAGGCGAGGCTTCTTAAATAAAATCAAATTCTTTCATTACTGAAGGGGTGCAAAATATCCGGTTTCGTCCCTTCCTGAACGGTTAAGAAGGTAAACTTCTGCTTC
>JAGABO010000170.1 GCA_017614655.1 Treponema sp.
CATTTATTGATTTAAGCGAAAAGTGGTCTACGGGTTCTTCCATTATGCCGCAGAAAAAAAATCCTGACTTTGCAGAACTTATCCGCGGAAGGACGGGAAAAGTTTACGGCGACCTCATCAATCTGCTTACAATGGTAAAGGGACTTCCGCTTGCCTATGACCGCGATCTTCAGGAAGACAAGGAGCCGCTCTTTGATGCGCTTGATACCATAACTGCAAACCTTAAAGTTTTTACCGCAATGATTTCTACTGCAAAGTGGAATGTGCCGAATCTTGAAAAAAGTGTTGAAGGCGGTTTTGCAAATGCAACTGATGTTGCCGAGTATCTTGTTAAGAAAGGACTTCCGTTCCGCACTGCACATGAGGTTTCTGCAAAAACAGTGCGTATGGCTCTGGATGCCGGACTTACAAAAATTGAAGATCTCTGCATGGAAGAATTAAAGGCCTGTTCTCCGCTTTTTGAAGAAGACATTTATGAAAACATTGTTCCTGCAAAGTGTATGGAAAACCGTCGCGTAACCGGAGGACCTTCTCCTGTGACAGTTACGGTTCAAATTAAAAACATGCAGAAGTTCTGCACAAAAAATAAAAAATAAAACCAAGGAGTTTTAAAATGAAAAAACTTTTTACTGCAGCTGCAGCAGCTCTTCTTGCAGCAGCCTTTGTTTCCTGCTCAAAAAAAGCAGCTCCGGATAATTCTCTTGAAGCCCTTAAGGAGCGCGGAGTTTTTGTACTCGGTCTTGATGCTTCTTTTCCTCCGATGGGATTTACTGATGATGACGGTAATATCGTAGGTTATGACATTGACCTTGCAAAGGAAGTTGCTTCCCGCTTGGGTGTTGAATTCAAAGCTCAGCCGATTGACTGGGATGCAAAAGAAATGGAACTTTCTTCAGGTAATATCGATTGTATCTGGAACGGATTTACAATCACAGATGAACGCAAAGAAAAACTCGAAATGACAAAGCCTTATCTTAACAATGATCAGGTTCTTGTTGTAAAGAATAACAGCGGTATTTCTTCTCTCAAAGATGCAGCAGGAAAGCTCATCGGAGTTCAGCGCGGTTCTTCTGCTCAGGAAGCAATCGAAGATAACGAAGAGTTTGCAACTTCAATTAAAGAAACTGTTCTTTATCCGGAAAACCTCATTGCACTCAACGACCTCGAGATCGGCGGAGTTGACGGTGTTGTAATGGACAGCGTTGTTGCTTCTTATGATATTACAACTTCAAACAAGCCTCTTGTTCTTGTAAGCGAAGTTCTTGCTAATGAAGCTTATGGTGTAGGATTCAGAAAAGGCGAAGTTAAGCTTTGTAATGAAGTTCAGCGCATTCTTGAAGAAATGGCTGCAGACGGAACAGTTGCTGCAATTTCTACAAAGTGGTTCGGCTCTGATATTTCTGTAATCGGAAAATAAGCGGAATTCAAATGAACGAAAAATACCTCAAGATGCTCAAAGCAATGCTTTCGGGCTCCGTAACATCAATAGAAGTTTTCTTTTTAACACTGCTGTTTGCACTTCCTTTTGCACTTGTTGTTGCTTCGGGAAGAATGTCAAAAAACAGAATTGTTTCCAGAACGACAAATGGTTTTCTTCTTGTAATACGCGGAACTCCGCTCATGCTTCAGCTTCTTGTGGTATATTTCGGGCCGGGGCTTTTCTTTAATTATTTAAGAAGCATCGGCTGTGACGTAAGCCTTAAGTGGGAACGTTTTCCTGCTGCCATTACCGCAATGGTAATAAACTACTCTGCATACTTCGCAGAAATCTACCGCGGCGGAATCGAATCAATTCCGAAAGGCCAGTATGAGGCAGGAAAAGTTTTAGGCTTTACTTCATCCCAGACTTTCTTTAGAATCGTAATTCCTCAGGTTATAAAAAGAATTGTTCCTGCAATGGGAAACGAAGTCATTACTTTAGTAAAGGACACGGCTCTTGTTTCCGTAATCGGAGTAGGGGAACTTCTTCTTGTTGCAAAGGAAAGGCAGAGTGCAATGTTCAGCTTTATGCCTCTTCTTGTTGCCGGAGTTTTCTATTTTGTGATGAATGCAGCCGTTTCTTTTGCTTTCATTAGACTGGAAAAAAAACTCAGCTACTACAGCTGATAAGGCGGATTAAGAATGCAGGAACAGATCAGTTCAGAAGAAAAAATCATCACGGTTCAGAATTTAAAGAAAACATTCGGACAGCTTACTGTCTTAAAGGACATTTCATTTTCGGTGCACAAGGGACATGTTCTGGGAATAATCGGACCTTCGGGAAGCGGTAAGTCCACTCTGCTTCGCTGTATCTGCCAGCTCGAAAAGGCAGATGCCGGTACGATTACGATATGCGGCGACCCGCTCATGCAGGACGGAGTTTATGCCAGTAAAATTACCCAGAGAAAGATTGCCCTTAATGTAGGACTTGTTTTCCAGAACTTTAACCTTTTTCCGCACTTTTCCGTATTAAAGAACATTACCGAAGCCCAGCGCATCGTACTAAAAAAGACAAAAGAAGAAGCAGAAGAAACTGCATTTGAACTCTTAAAGAAAATGAACCTTTCCGACAAGGCCGGCTGCTATCCGTGCCAGCTTTCGGGAGGACAGCAGCAGCGCGTAAGTATTGCCCGTGCCCTTGCATTAAAGCCGCAGGTTCTCTTTTTTGATGAACCCACTTCTGCACTCGACCCCGAACTTACCGGAGAAATACTTTCCGTAATCCGCGAACTTGCTCAGGAAAAAATGACGATGGTTGTAGTCACCCACGAAATGAGTTTTGCACGTGACACAAGCGACTATCTTATCTTTATGGACGGCGGCGTAATTGTTGAACAGGGAGACCCCCGAAGCGTCATCAACAATCCTCAGGAAGAGCGCACTAAAGAATTTTTAAGACGGTTTAATTCGTAAAAAAAAATACCTCTGCAATAATATAGAATTTTTTAAGAAAATCCGCTATGCTATGAAAACTGTTTTCTTATAAAGCACTGTAAATGAGGTAACATGAAAAACGTAGAAATACTCGATTCAACATTACGCGATGGTTCTCAGGGAGAAGGAATTTCCTATTCGGTTCAGGATAAGATTCATATTGTAGAAGCTCTTGATGAACTCGGCGTAAGATATATCGAAGCAGGAAACCCGGGTTCCAATCCAAAGGACATGGAGTTTTTCCAGAAGGCAAAAGAGTTAAAGCTTAAGAACTCAGAAATTGTTGCCTTCGGTTCAACAAGAAGAAAAGACTGTTCCTGCGCAGAAGATGCAAACCTTCAGTCCCTCTTAAGTGCAGAAACAAAGACTGTCGTTATCTTTGGAAAGACATGGGATTTTCAGGCAACGGAAATCTTACATGCAACGCTTGAAGAAAACCTTGAAATGATCCGCGACACCTGTGCTTATTTAACGGGACGCGGACGCAACGTTATTTTTGATGCCGAACATTTTTTTACAGGCTACAAGGCTAATGCTGAATATGCACTCAAGGCTCTCGAAGCAGCCGTAGTCGGAGGAGCAACTGTTCTCTGTCTGTGTGAAACAAAGGGCGGAGCAATGATAAGCGAATGTGCCGCTGCCGTAAATGCAGTTCTTGCAAAATTCGGTGATGCAGTTAAAATCGGAATCCACACTCACAATGATTCAGGGTTAGCTGTTGCTAACTCTCTTGTCGCAGTAGAAAACGGTGCAACTCATGTTCAGGGGGTTCTGCTTGGCTTCGGCGAGCGCACGGGAAATGCAAATCTGAGCACAATCATTGCAGACCTTCAGCTTAAGATGGGGTATAAATGCATTGCTGATGAGAATATAAAAAAGCTTACTCCAATCTGTAAACGTGTTGCAGAAATTACGAACATTCCGCTGGAAACAGGAATGCCTTATGTAG
>JAGABO010000171.1 GCA_017614655.1 Treponema sp.
GCCGGTACTTGATGCCTTCGAAAAAAAACAGACTCAGGTTACTTACCTTACTTCTTATGAACAGGATCCGGTTTTTGAAGCCGGTTACAGTTTTGTAAAGGCAGAATACATCGGTGAAGGAAACAAAGCTTTTGCACGCCTTAACCTCCTTAGTGCAGACGTTGTCCTCATGACAACTCCCGGACTTGACGTCTATCAGATGAAGAGGTCAAAAAACGTGCGCCACTATGCACACTTAAGGCACGGTTCCGGAGATGCAACTATGTACCGCCTTTTCGGAACTGATTATTTTGATTCAGTTCTCTTAACAGGAGACTATCAGAAGGCTGATATCCGTTATCTTGAAAAATCACGCGGCTTAAAAGAAAAGGAGCTTGTATCCGTCGGCTGTACCTATCTTGATGAATTAAAAAGAAAGATGGAAGCAATTCCCGCAGAAGAAAACCACGGCTTTACGGTTTTACTCTGCCCTTCCTGGGGACCAAGCGCAATTCTTTCTAAATACGGTGAAAAGCTTTTGGACCCGCTTCTTAAAACCGGCTGGCATGTAATTGTCCGCCCGCATCCTCAGTCAAAAAAATCAGAAGCAGAAATGCTTGAACGGCTTCAGAAAAAATATGAAGGCTTTAACAATATTGAATGGAACTTTGACAGGGACAACATCTATGCTTTAAAGCGTGCAGACATCATGATTTCTGACTTTTCTTCGGTAATCTATGACTATACCTTCCTCTGTGACAAGCCGGTCATGTACGTAAATGCAGACCTTGACCTCCGCATTTATGATGCAAGTGAAGTTTACAACGAAGACGGAAGTCAGAAGCGCATCTGGCAGTTTACAACCCTGGAAAAAATCGGAATTGAACTTAAGGAAGAACAGTTCTCCGACATTAAAAACGTAATTCAGAATGCATCAGATTCACCAGTCCTTGCAAAAGCACGTGCAGACGCAAAAGCAGAAGCATGGATGCATATCGGAGAAGCAGGCGAAAGAACTGCAGACTTTATGATTTCAAAGTCAAAAGAAATGGAAACCCCAAAGGAGGAAAAATAATGCAGGCAATGATTTTAGCAGCAGGAACCGGAAGCCGTCTCCGCCCTCTTACAAACGAAGTTCCCAAATGCATGGTAAAAGTAAACGGCGTTCCGATGATTGAGCGCGCAATAGATGCACTGGTAGCCGCCGGAATCAAAAAACTTATTATCGGACTCGGATATAAAAGTGAAGTGTTAAAGGATTTTATCCGCACCACTTTTGACGAAAAGCGCCTTAACGGAATGACGATAGAATTCGGAGAAAACCCGGACTATGATAAAACGAACAACATCTATTCACTTTATCTTTTAAAGGATTTTTTTACTGCCGACGACACTCTTCTTTTAGAAAGTGATCTTGTCTATAAGCCGGAAGTAATTAAAGACCTTGTAAATGCAGAAGAAAAAAATCTTGCCGTTGTAAGCCGCTGGGAAGACTGGATGGACGGAACGGTTACCCTTCTTGACAGTTCAGACGGAATTACAAACTTTATCGTAAAGAAAAACCAGAAGGAAGAAGATAAGCCTTCTTACTACAAAACCGTAAACATCTATAAGTTTTCAAAGGAGTTTACAAATAACTATTACCTTCCGTTCCTTAAAACTTACATGGATGTATTCGGAAAAAATTCTTACTACGAAACCTGCCTTAAGTTTATTGCAGAAACAGATCCGTCACTTCTTAAGGGCTTTAAGATTGACCAGAGCGTGTGGTACGAAATAGACAATCAGGAAGACCTTAAGGTTGCAGAAAAAAGGTTTAACTAAGACTTACTTCCAGGCAGAAAAATCTGTACAGCTTTCAAGAAGCTCCTCTTCGGTATCGGGGAGGAGCGAAAAGAAATCAAGTCCCGTGCGGCGCTCAACTTCATCAACAGAAACCGCGTAATCAAAAATATCTTTAGTGCAGTCAGCATTCGGAAGAATAAAGCCTGCTGCAATTTTCCTTCCGTCACATTCCGAAAGAAGAACCTTGTAAAAATATTCAGGAACAGAAACCTTGTTTTCGCCGATTGAATCATATTCAGAAGAAGCTTTTTCAAGGACAGGACCTGTAACTACCGTAACATAACCGAACCTCGAAGCCCAGATACGCACGCTGCTTTCAAGTTCCATCCAGAGCCGTCTGTTAAGTTCCGGCTTCTGAGGCGTCATGTTGCTCATGTAAAAACTTTCACTGACTGTCTGAACACTCCACTCCATATCGGCAGCAGGTGCCAAGTGACCGCGGTCATAGCCGCTTTTTTTGTAGTCGGCAGGCGTTGCTGAGCCTGTAGAAATTGAAGGGTCGGCGCGAAAATCGTTTGTACGTCCGCTTACCTTTACAAGTTCATCGTTTGTAAGCGTGTAGGAAACCCATTCTGCCACTTCATAGCTTTCGCGGTAGCAGAGGTCAAAGCCCGCATAGGAATGAAGCTCGTGGTCTTCAAAATATTCTCCGTCTTTTTTGTGATTCAGCACAGCCGTACAGAGCGGCGTTTCTATTTTAGAGGAAGCATATCCGTCGTTTCCCATGTCCGGCTCTTTCTGCTTTTTATGCTGTTTTTCCTTCGTTTCGGGAACAGCGGCACTGCTTTTTTCTGCAAACTCCTCTTCCAGAGCATGTGCATCCGTTAAGGGAACCTCGGGCACAGAAGAGCCGTCTCTTTCCGGTTCAACCTCTTCCATAACGGTTTTGCTTAACAAAGTTTCCTCATTTTTAGCCTTAGAATTTTCGTAAAGCTTATAAACAACGGCAGCTATAATAATCAGCAGGATTACCGCAATCAGAAAGTACGGAACAGAATTCTTCTTTTTCATTTTTTTAATCTATCATTTTTTCCCCAGAAAATAAATCATTTAAAATGCTATCTGTTGTTAAAAAAGGCACAATTCATTATAATTCATTCAAATCTTTTTTGAGGTAAGACAATGTCAGAAGTAAGAGTCCGCTATGCACCCTCACCTACAGGGCTTCAGCACATCGGCGGCGTAAGAACAGCACTTTTTAACTATCTGTATGCAAAATCTCAGGGCGGAAAATTCATCCTCCGTCTCGAAGATACAGACCGCACCCGTTATGACGAAAAATACGTAC
>JAGABO010000018.1 GCA_017614655.1 Treponema sp.
TGATGCAGAAAATGCATTTTCAGAGACAATCGAAAAAACTGTTTCCCGAAGCCGCAGTAAATCAGCAAAAAAGGAAAAGGAACAGGTAAGTCAGGCAGAACTTCCGCTTCTTTCAAAAAATTCTCCGCTAAAATCAAAGCCTGTTTCTCCGTATGCTGCAAGTTATGAAAAACACAGGGGAGATGAGTTCTTTAGTCTTACGCAGAAGGCAAAAGATGAGTTTTCAAAACCGGAAATTCCGGTTACAAAAGTACCTGTCGTTCAGCCGGAGTTTTTTACAGCGGCAAATCCTGTAGAAAGCAGGAAAAGTTTCAGGACAAAAGTCATGGAATTAAAAAAGAAAGGCCTTGATGATGAAGAAATTGCTGCAGCTTTAAAGAGGAGTATTCAGGAAGTAAAGTTTTCTCTTGAACTTTCATAAGTTTTTAAAGCTTCTCTTCTTTATTTTCTTGAATTTTGCCGGTTGTGGGGGTATAATTATAACCGGATATGGGAAGTCTTAAGATAAAGAAATCGAAATTCGGAACCCTGAGCGACGGTTTCAGAATTCATATTTATACAGTTTCCAACGGCAGAATGTCTTTTTCTGCTACAGATTTCGGCTGTACTCTCACTTCCATAATGCTTCCCAAAAAAAACGGACTTCACACAGATATTCTTCTCGGATATTCCACTCTTGACGGATTTATCGGCGACAATGCCTGTTTCGGTGCCCTGATCGGACGTTTTGCAAACCGAATTTCGAACGGTTGCTTTACGATGGACAAAAATACGAACTGGATAAAAATGACTGTGGCAGAAACTGTCTTCACGGGGGATATGACCGCTGGGAAAAAAAAGTCTGGGATTCAAAAAAAATAAAAATAAGAATGGAATCGGAATAGAGTTTACCCGTTTTTCTCCGGACGGTGAACAGGGATTTCCCGGAAATGCTTTTGTCCGTGCTGCCTACACCTTAAACGAAAAAAATGAACTTACGCTTGACTATAAACTTACAACCGACAGACCTACACCCGTAAGCCTTACTAATCATGCGTATTTTAATTTAAAGGGAACTGATTCAGGAACTGTAAAAGATCATGAGTTTATGCTTGCCTGTTCAAAGTATCTGGAAGTCGACGATACCTGTGTTCCTACCGGAAAAATCCTTGAAACTAAAGACAGCCCCGTTTATGATTTTACGCAGACAAAGACAATAGGACGCGATATTGATGAAACTTCGGGTGGATATGATACGCCTTACATAATTGACGGGGCCGACGGTTCACTTAAAACATTTGCCGTCCTAAAAGAGCTGTCAGAAGGAAAGACAATGACGGTTTCTACGACACTTCCGGCAGTTCAGTTTTATACTGCAAATCACATAGATGGCTGTGCCGGAAAAAACGGCCGTATTTACCACAGACATGATGCCGTGTGTGTAGAGACGGAATGTTATCCTGATGCACCTAATCATCCGGAGTTTCCGAATGTAATTGCTGCACCGGAAAAGCCGTATCGTGCAGTTACGGTGTATAAATTTGGTTTTTAGTATATGTGTTTGCGGGAGAAATCCTGCGATTCTATAAAACTTTATAAACAGAGAGGTCATGATGGACGTCCAGTTACAGGAATTGATTGACAGAATCAAAAAAGACGGTGTTGCCAGCGCCGAAAACTCTGCGGGAAAAATCGTTGCAGAGGCGGAATCTAAAGCTGCTTCTATAATTAAGGAAGCAGAAGCCCGTGCGGAAGCCATAATCAGGAACGCAAAGGCAGAAACCGCGCGTATGGAAAAAGCCAGTGAAGATGCCATTACGCAGGCAGGGCGTAATCTTATCATTTCTTTCCGTGACGGAATCAACAGGGAGCTTTCGGCTCTTGTTTCCGCAGAAACGGAAAAGGCTTATGACAAGGATCTCCTTAAGAAGATAATTCCGGAGACTGTAAAGGCCTGGGCACAGAACGCTTCATGTGATGATCTTGCCGTTCTGCTTCCTGCAAAGGAACTTAAGGCCCTTGAATCGTCCTTAAAGACTTCACTCAAGGCTCAGATTTCCAAGGGTCTTGAAATAAAAGGTGATTCAACCCTTTCTTCGGGCTTCAGGATCGGGGCTAAGAACGGAAGTGCTTTCTATGACTTCTCTGCCGAAGAAGTTGCAGCTCTGTTCAGCGCATACCTTAATCCGAAGACAACAGAACTTATGAAAAATGCCGCTGCTTCTATAAGCGGAAAACCAGCTGAAAAGGAAGCTCCTGCAGAAGAAAAAGCAGTTTCTAAAAAAGCTGCACCAAAAAAAGCAGCTGCTAAAAAGCCGGCTGCAAAGGGAAAGAAATAGTGGAACATTTCTATTATTTGGTAAGTCAGCTTCCTTCTTTCTCTGTAAGCGATGAATCGGGCGCAAAACTTCCCCTTACTGCTGAATACTTTAAGGATTTGTGTGCCAGGTTCATGACGGGAAAAGATGCTGAAAATGCTGCATCCCTTTCTCTTGAACCTCCGAAAGAATGCGTGCCTACGGGTTCTGCATTCCTTGACGAGTGGTATTCCAGGGAAAGGGCGCTTCGTTTTGCACTGGCTCAGGTTCGTGCGCTTAAAATGAAGAAGGATGCTAAGGATATTCCGCCTTCGTCCGACGGAGAGATTATTCAGGCTGCCCGTACCGCTGTGGGAATGGACAGTCCGCTTTCTGCAGAACAGTTCTTAAACCGTTACAGGCTTTCTGTAATCGATAAGATTGCACCGCTTGATTATTTTTCATGTGATGCAGTTTTCGGTTACGGACTTAAGCTTATGCTTACTGAACGGATCAGAAAGTTCAATAAGGATGAAGGACTTGCTTCATATCACAAAATTTATGATGAGATTCTTGGAGAAAAGAAATGACTGATACAAAAGGCAAAGTTGTTGCTGTAAACGGAAACATGGTATCCGTTGAATTTGACGGTAAGGTCTCTCTTAACGAAGTAGGCTACGTCAAGGTCGACGGAAAATCCTTAAAGGGAGAAGTTATCCGTATACGCGGAAATACGGCCCAGATGCAGATCTATGAAATGACAAACGGAATTTCAACAGACTGTGCCGTAGAATTTACAGGAGACCTTCTTAGCGTAGAAGTAGGACCGGGACTTTTAGGTCAGGTTTACGACGGACTTCAGAACCCGCTTCCTCTTCTTGCAGAGCACTCAGGATACTTCCTTGAGCGCGGTGTTTATCTTCCGGCTCTTGATGAAAACAAAAAGTGGGAGTTCACCCCGACTGCAAAAGAAGGCGATAAGGTTATGGCAGGTGACAGCGTAGGTACTGTTCCTGAAGGACCTTTTACACACAGAATTCAGGTGCCTTACGGTTTCCTCGGAACATACACCGTTAAGAAACTTGCAAAGAAAGGCAGCTATAAAATTCATGATACGATCGCAACCCTCGCAGACGAAAAGGGTAAGACCGTAAACATCTGCATGAGCTTTAAGTGGCCGGTTAAGCGTGCCGTAAACTGCTATGCAGAACGCCTTATGCCGAAAGATCCGATGGTAACTAAGGTTCGCCTTATTGATACATTCTTCCCGGTTGCAAAGGGAGGAACTTACTGTATCCCGGGACCGTTCGGAGCAGGTAAGACCGTTTTACAGCATACTACAAGCCGTAACGCTGACGTTGATATCGTAATCATTGCAGCCTGTGGAGAGCGTGCCGGTGAAGTTGTAGAAACCCTTACCGAGTTCCCGGAACTTAAAGACCCGAGAACAGGCCGTTCACTTATGGAACGCACAATCATCATCTGTAACACTTCTTCAATGCCGGTTGCTTCCCGCGAAGCTTCGGTTTACACGGGTGTTACACTTGCTGAATATTACCGCCAGATGGGACTTCACGTTCTTCTTCTTGCTGATTCAACTTCACGCTGGGCACAGGCTATGCGCGAAATGTCCGGCCGTCTCGAAGAGATTCCGGGCGAAGAAGCATTCCCTGCTTATCTTGAATCTACGATTGCTTCGTTCTATGAACGTGCAGGTATCGTAAAGCTCCGCTCCGGCGAAACAGGTTCCGTTACAATCGGCGGTACGGTTTCTCCTGCAGGCGGTAACTTCGAAGAGCCGGTTACACAGGCAACCCTTAAGGTTGTAGGTGCCTTCCACGGACTTAGCCGCGAGCGTTCGGATGCACGCCGCTATCCTTCAATTGACCCGCTTGATTCATGGTCAAAGTATACATCAGTTATCAACGGAAAATGGGTTGATTACGCACGTAACCTTTACAGACGCGGTGCCGAAGTCAACAGCATGATGAAGGTTGTCGGAGAAGAAGGAACAAGCCTTGAAGACTTTATCGTCTACCTTAAGAGCGAATTCCTTGATGCCGTTTATATGCAGCAGGACTCGTTTGACGATACGGAAGGTGCTACCGGAGTTGACCGCCAGAAGTATGTCTTTAAGAAGGTTATAGAAATCTTAGGTTCATCATTCTCTGTAAAAGAAAAGGATGAAGCCCGTTCTTTCTTTAATCAGCTAAGGCAGAACTTTATTGATATGAACTATAAGGTTTTTGAAAGCTCAGACTTCAAGGCAGCAGAAAAGACTCTGGACAAGACCTTAAAGGATTACGGCACTGAATTGGGAGAAGAGGTTAAGGCTCTTCTTAAGGACGGTGAATAATGAATAAAGTATACAGCAAAATAGAAAGCATCAACGGAAGCGTTATTACAGTTCGTGCAAAGGGCGTTAAGCTTAACGAGCTTGCAGAAATTACGACACGCTTCGGAAAATCGCTTGCCGAAGTAAACAAGATTGACGGTGACCTTGTTTCGCTTCAGGTATTTGCCGGAGGACGCGGTGTTGCAACAAACGATCAGATCCGCTTTCTCGGACACGACATGCGCGTTTCGTTCAGCGACAATCTTCTTGGCCGCATCTTTAACGGTTCAGCAGAGCCGCGTGATCACGGTCCGTCACTTGCAGAAAACCTTGTTCCTATCGGAGGACCTTCCGTTAACCCGTCAAAGCGTATCAATCCGAACCGCATGATGAGAACGAACATTCCGATGATTGACGTGTTCAACACGCTTGTTGTTTCTCAGAAGATTCCGATTTTCTCCATTTCCGGAGAACCTTACAACCAGCTTCTGGCACGTATTGCAATGCAGGCAGAAGCAGACGTAATCGTTCTTGGCGGAATGGGACTTAAATATGACGACTACCTTTACTTTAAGAATACTCTTGAAGAGGGTGGTGCTCTTTCCAAGACAGTTATGTTCGTTCACACATCTGCAGACCCGACTGTAGAATGTATGAAGATTCCGGATCTTTCACTTGCAGTTGCAGAACAGTTTGCACTTCAGGGAAAAGATGTTCTTGTTCTTCTTACAGACATGACAAACTTTGCTGACTCAATGAAGGAAATCGCCATTACTCAGGAGCAGGTTCCTTCTAACCGCGGTTACCCGGGTGACCTTTATTCACAGCTTGCAAGCCGTTACGAAAAGGCAGTTGACTTCTCTGATCAGGGTTCAATCACAGTCCTTGCAGTTACGACTATGCCTGGTGATGACGTTACTCATCCGGTTCCGGATAACACAGGTTATATTACCGAGGGACAGTATTACCTTAAGGGCGGCCGTATCGAACCGTTCGGATCCCTTTCGCGCCTTAAGCAGCAGGTTAACGGTAAGACAAGAAAAGATCACCGTTCGCTTATGGATGCAATGATCCGTCTTTATGCACAGTACAAGGATACGCTCGAAAAGAAATCGATGGGATTCAACATGTCGGCATGGGACGAAAAGCTCCTTAAATACGGAGAAATGTTTGAATCCCAGATGATGGACCTTACCGTAAACATTCCTCTCGAAGAAGCTCTTGACAACGGATGGAAGATTCTTGCAAAGTGCTTTGACAGGCAGGAAACAGGTCTTAAGACAGAACTGATTGACATGTTCTGGCCTAAGAACTAAGGACGGCTGAATGGCAAAATTAAAGCTGACTAAAAACGAGCAGAAGACTCAGAAAGATGCGCTTAAAATGTACAAGCGTTACCTTCCGACTCTTACGCTTAAAAAACAGCAGCTGCAGTCGGAAATCCGCACGATAGAAGAAAAAGCCAAAGCTGTCCGGAGCGAAAAGAAAGCTCTGGAAGAAGATTTTGAGCGCTGGATTTCTGTTTTCGGTGAAAAGGAAGCCTTTAAGCCCGGAATGGTGACGGTTAAGAACATCAGAAAGGGCTTCGGCAACATCGCCGGAGTAAGGATTCCTGTCTATGAGGGAGCTGATTTTGGCCGCGGTGATTACGACCTTTATTCAACTCCTTTGTGGATAGATCTGGCTGCAGACCGCATGGAAAAGGCCCTGGAACTTGATTTACAGGCAGAAGTGCTTGACGAGCAGGTCCGGCTTCTTTCTCAGGAACTGCGCACTACAACACAGCGCGTGAATCTTTTCGAAAAGGTTAAGATTCCCGAAACCAAGGCTAACATTAAGAAGATCGGAATCTTCCTTTGTGACGAGCAGGTTGCAGCAGTCGAACGCTCTAAGATTTCCAAGAAGAAGCTTCAGGTTGCAGTTGCAAAAAATGATGATGATGAGACTTCTGAAAAGAAGGCTCCGGCAAAAAAGAGAACTTCTAAAGGGGGTAACAGATGATAGTTAAAATGAAAAAAGTTTCCCTCGTAGTTCTTGATTCTCAGAAAAAAGAGTCGCTTAAGGCATTAAGAAAACTGGGAGTTGTTCATCTTGAACAGGTCGAAGGTTCGGGGGCAGTTCTTTCTGCCTTTAAGGAATCTTCTGCCCGTACGGATAAGGCTCTTTCCATTCTTGATGAAGTTAAGGCAGACAAGAAGCTTAAAATTCAGCAGGTAAAACTTACAGGAGAAGAGGCTTCGCTTAAAGCAAAAGAGATTCTTGATCTTGTAGACAGGAAGAAGTCTCTTTTTGATTCAATAAATCAGGATACACAGGAACTTTCCCGCCTTGAACAGTGGGGCGCAGTAGATCCTTCAGAACTTGCATCTCTTGCAGAAAAGGGCATTTTTGCCTACATGTACGAGATTCCTTCTGAAAAGTATGCGCTTATCGGTGATGATCTTGAGACAATGGTTGTTAACAGCCGCCTTAAGACAACCCGCTTCCTTCTTTTAAGTAAGGAACCTGTAGAAACAAGACCTGCTTCTCTTCCGGCAGAGGCTTTCTCTGTTCCGCTTCCTCGTGAATCAACTGATGTTCTTGCAGACAGCATAAGAAAAGCACATCAGGAGATTGCTGCAATTGACCGGGAAATTCTTGCTTCAAAGAAGTATGAATCGGCACTAAAAGAATACAGAAAACAGCTTGCTTCGGACATCGAGTTCGAAAACATTTACTCAGGAATGGAGCACGAAGCTTACGAAGAAAATGATGAAGGCATAAAGCTTGCATGGCTTACGGGTTATGTTCCGGTTGATTCTTTTGAAAGATTTAAGACCGGCTGCCGCGAAAACAGCTGGGCTTTTGCTTCATCAGATCCTGCGGATGAAGATCCTGTTCCTACAAAGCTTAAGAATAATAAGCTTGTAAGCCTTATCTATCCTCTTACGGACTTCCTGGACGTAACTCCCGGTTACCGTGAATATGATATTTCTTCATGGTTCCTTCTTTTCTTCTGCATTTTCTTTGCAATGATTTTCGGAGATGCAGGATACGGAGCCCTTATTACGATTGCAGGCTTAGGCCTTATGTTAAAGGGACTCTTTAAGGGAAAAGCAGGAGCATCCGTTAACTTCCTGATTGTGCTGCTTGGTCTTACAACTTTCGGCTGGGGAGTTCTTACCTGTTCATGGTTTGGAATTGACGGAAAAATGCTTCCGAGGGAACTTATAGAACTTTCTTACGAGAAGGTTTCTAAGTTCAAGTATGCGCTTGTAAACGGTCTTCCTCTGGACAGCAAGGCTGCAGAAGATTATGCAAACCTTAATCAGAAGCTTTTCTGCTTTGTGCTTGCATTTATTCAGCTGAGTGTTGCACACCTTAAGGGAATCGTCGCAAACCGAAAGTCTCTTAAAGCCTTTGGTGAGTTTGGTGCACTTCTTGAACTGTGGGGCATGTTCTATGTGGTACTTGCAATGGTCGGAGATCCCGAAAGATTCCATCTGGGACTGGACGAAACTTCAATCATGGTAGGAGGTCTTCCGCTTTCCTACATCTGCATCGGAGTGCTCTTTTTCGGCTTCCTTCTGAACTTTGTATTTTCAAATTACAGCGGAAGCATAAAAGATTCCGTACTCGAAAGCGTTAAGAATATCATCAGTGTTCTGCTTGGTATCGTTAACGTATTCAGTGATATGGTTTCCTACATCCGTCTGTGGGCAGTTGCTCTTGCAGGAGCTGCTATCAGTGGAACGGTTAATGCCATGGCAGGTCCGATGTTCGGAAAACTTACCATGGTGGTCTTCGGAGTTCTGCTTCTTGTCTTCGGACACGGACTGAACCTTATCTTAAACCTTCTCTCCGTAATCGTACACGGAGTAAGGCTTAACACGCTGGAGTTTTCCCAGCATCTTGGAATGTCATGGAGCGGCATTAAGTACAGGCCGTTCAGTGAACAGGAACAGTAATTATTAAACGCAACGCGTAAAAAAAAATAAAACAGCCGCTTTTTGCGGAAAGGAGTAATTATGAACTGGGGTATGATTGGTGCCGGATTGGTTATGGGTATTGCTGCTATGGGTAGCGCAATCGGTATTGGAATTGCAGGACAGGGAGCTATCGGAGCATGGAAGAGATGCTATCTTAACAATAAGCCCGCTCCGTTCCTTCTTGTAGTTTTTGCCGGTGCACCCCTTACACAGACAATTTACGGTTTCCTTCTGATGAACTCTCTTAAGGAAAGAGCTGCAGAACTTGATCCGATGTTCTCTATGGCACTTGGTCTTGCAGCAGGTCTTGCAATGTGTATGTCTGCTATTGCACAGGGAAAAGCCGGTGCTGCCGGTTCTGATGCCCTCGGAGAAACAGGAAAAGGCTTTACAAACTACATCATGGTAGTTGGTCTTTGTGAAACTGTTGCCCTCTTTGCAATGGTATTCGGAATGATTGCATAATCAATTCTTTAATTAAAATTTGCGGCTGTCCCGTTTTGAGGCAGCCGCTTTTTTTTTGTAAGATAAATACGTTGCTTGCTCTTGCCGTAAAAGAAGTGATATAATCATCCTATGTTTATGATACCCCAAACCGTTAAAATCGGCGGAGTCAGAGGAATAAAAGAGCTCCTTATCGGCGGAAATAATCCCGTTACAATTCAGACAATGTGGAAAGAAGGCATTACGGATGCCGCACAGGACAGCGAAAAGCTTTCTAAAATTATAGAACGCATAGAATCTTTAAAGCTTCTCGGCTGCGATATAATCCGCTTTGCAGTTCCTGATATGGAAAGTGCTTCTTCCTTAAGAATCATTCAGGAAAGAACCGATGTGCCTCTTGTAGCAGACATTCATTTTGACTGGAGGCTTGCACTTGCATGTCTTGATGACCAGAGAAAGGGAAGTGCTCCAGCCGCTGTAAGAATCAATCCGGGAAACATCGGAAGCCGCGACAGGGTAGAAGCTGTAGTAAAAGCAGCAAAAAATCAGCAGTCAGCAATCAGAATAGGTGTAAACTCGGGAAGCATTCCTAAAGACCTGGAAAAAGAAGTGCTCGAAAATAAATTAAGCCGCGCAAAGGCCCTGAGTATTGCCGCTTTAAGGGAAGTTTCCGTTCTTAAGGAACTTTCGTTTAATGAAGTTGTAGTAAGCATGAAGGCATCTTCTGTAAGCGAAACCATAGAAGCCAACGAAGCCTTTGTAAAGGAAAGTGATATTCCGCTTCATATAGGTGTTACCGAAGCAGGACCTCTTATAACAGGCGTTGTAAAATCAACCCTTGCCTTCAGTCATCTTTTAAGGGAAGGAATCGGTTCTACAATCAGGGTAAGCCTTTCTTCTACACCGGAAAACGAAGTAATTGCAGGCCGTAATATTCTTCATGAATGCGGACTTAGAAAAGGCGGCATAAATCTTGTAAGCTGCCCCCGCTGCGGAAGGATCGGTTTTGACGTACATTCCTTTGTTGAACGCTGGCAGCCTAAGCTTCTTACAATAAAGGAAAACCTTACTATAGCCGTCATGGGGTGTGTCGTAAACGGGCCCGGAGAAGGAAAGCATGCTGACCTTGGAATCGCCGGTGGTGACGGAAAAGCCGTAATATTCAGCAGGGGAAAAGTAATCTGTACTGTAAACGAAAACGAAGCCGATTCTGCCTTTGAAAGGGAACTTTCGCGCCTTATTTCTTCTTCTCATGCTTTATAAAGCCGGGGAAAATGCCGATAATTTAGGGAACTATGCTAAAAAAATCATTATATGCAGTAATTCTGCTTTTTAGTTTTGTACCTCTTTTTTCCCAGGTCTCCGTAAAGAAGGTTGAACGCGGCGAAGAAGCCTGGCGTTATCTTATTAAGGCAGAAGATGCCTATGATTGTGGTGATTTTTCCAAGGCCCTTGAATATGCCGAAATTGCTTCTTCCAGACAGAAACAGGAAGCTGACTGGGAAATGTATACACTTGAAAACCTTTATAAGAAAGCGGTCATCAGAAATGCAGACGATGATATAAGCGAAATGATGATTCTTCTTCAGGAACTTGAACTTAAGGAACCTCTTGAAATTATAAAAAAGCGTGTTGATTTTTATGGAAAAGATTTTTTCGGTTCAAGCTTTTCCGGTCTTATAGAAAAAGAGAAGTTTTTTTCGCGATGTCCCGAAGCTGATTACATAATTTCAAAGATTTACCGTCTTGAAGGCGAAAGTGAACTTTCCATTCAGTATCTTATGCGTGCCTATGAATATAGTGCAAATCTTAAGCTTCCTGCAAAAAAATATGACATTCTTTATGATCTTGCAGATACTGCATATGATACGGGCGACTGGAACGAATATGAAAAGTATCTTCTTACAATCCTTAAAGACAATCCGTATTATACGGATGCAGATTTTATGAATGCACTGGTTCGCATTGTTGATTCTGATGAAAAAGAAAATGTAGAAAAATTCTTTCTTCTTTACAGAAATCAAAGTTATCAGAGTTTTAAGGCTCTTTCGCTGTTATGCCGTTACTATAATTCAAGGGGAGAAGACTTAAAGTCAATAAAATGTGCAGCCCTTGGCTCGATAGTTGCCGTTACTAAAATTGATGAAGCATTAAAAAACAGAATAACTGCATACAGCTATGAAAGTTTTGCAAAAACAATTTATTCAGCAGGCCGTCAGAACGATATAATGGAGTGGGGTAATAATTCCGGAGTCTGGGAACTTTTTTACAGTTTTGCAGTTTCGTGCAGTTCTTACGGGAAACTTACATTCGGAACAGAATTACTCAAAATTCTCTCGAAGAATCTTCCTGATTCATACTGGCAGAAAAGATGTGAGTCTGCTCTTTTAAGATAGTTTTTCTGAACTTAAAGGTGTGTTCCGAGCCCGAAGTAGGCTTCCCAGTTTTTTGAAGGTTTTCTCCATGAACTGTCAAAGCCCTTGTGTCCGTCGAGAACCTTCTTAGAAACGTCAATTCCAAGACTTCCACGTACTACGAAGCTTTTCCATTTTGAAGGATAAACGAGAACTTCAAGTCCGCATGTGTAGATTCCTTCCTTGTAAAAGAATACGTTTCCGGTTGAACGGTTTTCTATAAGGGCTACATCAACAAAAGGAGCCCACTGCATTTCGAAGTCTGTGTATTTAAACAGGAAGTGCGGAAGTCCCGCAAGTATTTTTACGGGAAGCGGCTTTGTATCATAAGCGCCGAATAAAGCATAGCTCCAGTCAAGCCAGTGGGTTGTAATTATATGAACCGGCATGCTGAAATTAAAGACAGCCGCTGTATGCGTTTCCAGAGCGTTGTTGTTTGCATCAATTTCGAAGTTAGTGTATTTCTGTTTATCAAGCGCACCTCTTACAGAAGAACCGATATTTGTAGTTGTATTGTATCCTGTAAAGAAAGTTGCTGCTGCTTCAAAACCTACGTACTTAAAACCAAGGAAATACTTAGCTTTTCCGGAAATTGACGGCATGAAACGTTCTTTTAAGGTATCATCATGGAAGTTAACTGCAAACTGCTGAGTTGTAGAAAAATACCAGCCGTTTCTGAAGTTATTCACTTTGTCCCAGTTTATCCGAGAAAATCCGAATGTCTGCCCGATTGAGGCTACCGGCGTACGGATTAAATCCGTGTTCAGTTCATCTATTCCGTCCATATCCCAGATATATGAAAGTGATACAAACGGTGTGTATTTTACCGGCGTTGTGTCTTCTATGTGTCCTAAAACAAACGGCATGGAAAGGGTTGCACTTTCCGTAAAGTAAAGTTCATCACCAAAATCAATATAACTTGCATCTCTTTTCATTCCCTGTTCAAAGGTAAGATCAAGTTCATGCTGTCCTACAGGAAAACCGATTGTAAGTCCTGTCTTTACAGAAAACTCCGGTTTGTCTTCTCCGATTTCCCAGTCAAAAGTGAACGAATTACTCCATACATCATTTGTAATCCAGTAACTGAACGGATAGTCATAGGAAAAGTTAATACCGAAAGTCACTTTAGACCAGTCATCCGGGGTGTCTTCATTACCCAGGCGTCCGTTGAAGTCTATGTTTAAGGTGTTCATGAGACCAAGAAAGTTGTTGTCTTTTAATTTAAACTTTACTTCGATTCCCGAGTTAGAGTCTAGAGACGGCTTTGGAAGAACAAGAACATTGTGACTGTCTTTTGTCTTAAAGACAACATCAGCAAGGGCAATACCATTTTCTTCTTTTGTCGTAAAAACAAAGGTAACGGTAGCAAACATTCTTGTGTTCATAATCTGGAGCCTTATTTTTTCCAGATATGAAGTGAATTCCCTTTCGTTTGGAAATATATGTGATTCTGGAAGGGTAGAAATGTTTCTTTCCAGGGCATAAGGTTTTGTTCTTCCCGAAGTCTCATAAGAAAGACTGTTTACCTTATACTTTATTGAATGCAGAAACTGAGTTGTTTCCGGAACTGCATCTTCATCTTCTGACGCGAAGGCAGTAAGACTGTCTTTAAGAAACTGCTCTTCCGCTGTGTCCTGGGCATGAATATATAATGCTGCCATTGTAATAAGAGTTACAGAGGCAAGTATTTTTTTGAGAATCATCAGTATGCTCCTTTTCCTTTAAGTACAACCCAGACTGTTTTAATAATAATCCAGATGTCGAGCCAGATAGACCAGTTCTGTATGTAATAGGTGTCGAGGTTTATGCGCTCTTCATATCCTGTGTCGCTGCGGCCTGAAATCTGCCACATACCGCTTAAGCCGGGTTTTACGGAAAGAATGTAGTCTGCAAATTTTCCGTATTTGGAAAGCTCACCTTCCGTAACGGGACGCGGACCTACAAAACTCATTTCGCCGGTAAAAATATTCCAGAGCTGGGGAAGTTCATCAAGACTTGTTTTTCTTAAGAACTTTCCGAATTTTGTTACACGCGGGTCATCGGTGAATTTTCTGTCTTTTTCCCATTCAGCGGCGCGTACTGGATCGTTTGCAAGAATCTCTTTAAGCTTTTCTTCTGCATCAATGCACATAGAACGGAACTTCCAGCATTTAAGCGGCTTTCTGCGTTTACCGGTTCTTTTGTGTCCGTAGAATACAGGGCCCTTTGATGAACACTTGATTCCGATTGCAATAAAGATGCAGACAGGAACTACAAGAGGTGCTATCAGAAGGCAGAGGAAGAGGTCTATGAATCTCTTTAAGGCAAGAGCTTCCAGCTTTGTAAGGTTGTTTGTAGAAGAAAAGCCTAAGATTCCGCCGAAGTTTTTCATCTTCATGGAAAGGTAGGCGGTAAGCTGGTTTCTTGGAATCTGAATTACATAGCGGTAATGAGTGTGGATGTTTTCCAGGTTCTCTTTGTAACCGCAGTTGATTGCAACCTTTATTCCGAGGTTTTTGATGATTGAATAGATTTCGTCGGAAGGGCTTACAATCGACACCCCCATAAATTCTTCCGGATGAATCAAATCAGAAGTGATTATGAGAACCGGCTTATAACCGGAAGAACGGCGTGTTATGAGTCTTTTAACGACTTCCTTGTAGTGATCCCCGGCTGCATAAACTATGGCAGGAACTCCCCAGAAGGCAAAGTGCGAGTTAAACCGCCGCCCGACTTCCCGACCCATCGGAAGAAGAAGGGTAGCAGCCGGCCAGGCGAGAACAAGTGCTATTGCAATCGGAATAAAATCCTTTGTTGATTTAATTGTTGTAATTGAAATTGCGGCGCCCATAAGGGAGAAAAAGGTGCAGATGGAAAAAAGCTTTACTTCTTCTTCCGGAGCAAGGAAAATGCCGGGGTAAAGTCCTGCTGAATAAAAAACAATAAAGATGAGGGGAAGAAAAATGGCATACTTGATGAAGGACCTCAGGTAGATACTCGGCGGAGAAACAAAGTTTACGATAAAAAAGCCGATACCGATGGAAATCATGAGTGCTGCTGCATCAAAAAAAAGAAGGGAGGCACCCATCATAAATGAGCTTGTATGCTTATATCTTGAGCGGATTGATTCCTGTAAATCTTTTTTAGACATTTTCTCTATTATATAAGAAAACTTTTCTTTATACAACAGGAAGTTATCCGGTATGAATATCTGTCCGGTATTTTTTCTTCAAGAGTCGGCTTTGAAAGTTCTGTGATGAGCTTATCTGCAAGGTCTTTTTCGTTTCCGCATTCAAAGAAGGTAACCGGAAAATCCCCGTATATTTCCTTAAAAACCGGAATGTCAGAAATAACAGCCCTGGTTCCAAGCTTAAGGGCCTGAAGGGGCGGTATGCCGAAGCCTTCATACAGCGAAGGCTGAACGAGCACTTTTGCACGCATTATGAGGCTCTTGATTTTTTCGTCGCTTACAAAGCCCGTAAAAACAGTTTTGTTTTCTTCTGTGTTCTTTTTGAGAAGTTCTGAAGTTTCTTTATCTTCTGTCCTGAAATTTTCGCGGGAGCCTGTTATCGTAAGGACAGGGGCTTTTTCTCCGAGTTTCTGTTTAATCAGTTCGTGTGCAAGAAGAAGCGTTTTAAGTCCCTTGTGTTTTTTTATGTTTCCAATGAATAAAATTGAATTTTCTTTTGGTTCAGGCTTTTCGCTTTTTTCTTCGATGTAGGCAGGAACTCCGTTGTATACAACACTGATTTCTTTTTTACACTTAAGCTTTTCTATGATTCTGCTTCTGCTGAATTCTGATACCGTAAGAATTTTTTTTGATTTTTTTATGCAGCGCCTGTAAAAGAATTTTCTTGCTGCACATCCTGCGGGAGAAGAAAGTCCCTTTACATCAAGAAAAACAATATCATGAATCGTAGAAACAACGGGAACTTTTATTCCTCCGGGGATATTGCAGTAAGGCGTAAAATAAAGGTTGCATGAATTAATTTCCCTTAAGAGGTCTTTTGGAAAAAAGAACATCTCCTTTATGCTGAACATCGGGATACTGCATTTTATAAACCTGACGTTAGGTTTTCTCCATTCCGGTTTTTCTTCCGGTGCAAGAAGAAGAAATTCATCAGATTTATCTTCGGTAAGGAACGGTAAAACGCTGTCGATAAACGTTCCGATTCCGCTCTTTCCGCTCATGCGCATGTCCACTGCGATTTTCATTATAGTTTTCCTTTTTCTTTAAGAACTTTTTCTGCAAGGGCAGCAAGGTTTTTCTTGAAGTTTTCTGCAGAGAAAAGGGATGCGTTTTTAACCATTGCAGGAACCTTAAACTTTCCTTTTGAATCAAGTTCTTCAAAACGGAGAACTGCTTCTTTTACGCTTTCTGTTTCCTGTTCATTAAAGAAAACTCCGGTTTTTCCGTCTATTACAGTTTCCTTTGCGCCTCCCTTGTTAAAGGCAATGACCGGACGTCCTGCAGCCTGTGCTTCTACCGGGATGATTCCGAAGTCTTCTTCTGCGCAGAAAATAAGTGCCCGGCATCTCTGAAGACAGCGTTTAACTTCCTTGTCGTCAATGCGTCCCGTAAAACGGATGTCTGCTCCCTTATATTTTTGGGCAAGGGCTTTAAGTTCTTTTGCCTGACCTCCGTCTCCGATTACCACAAGCTTTTTCTTAAGTTCACCGCAGGCTTTAATTGCAAGGTCAATGCGCTTGTATGGAACAAAGCGGCTGAAGACAACATAAAAGTCATCACTTTCCATGCCGTCGGGGGAAAGCCGGTCTGTATCTACAGGCGGGTAAATTACCTGAGCTTCGCGGTTCCAGAACTTTTTTATTCTGCGTGCGATGTAAGAGGAATTGCAGGAAAGTGCATCGATGCGCTGGCTTGAAACATAATCCCAAAGCCTTATTTTAGGCATCTGCCTTTTCATGAAAAATCTTGTTAAGAGGCCCGATTTTTTGTAGTAATCATAATACAAATCCCATGCGTATCTCATGGGTGAATGAATGTATGCGACAAATGCCGTGTCCGGAGAAGTGATAA
>JAGABO010000172.1 GCA_017614655.1 Treponema sp.
ACCACCCGTTTGACGGGTGGTTGTGATTTTTAAAGCATCTGTTTATAAAAAAGGAGTCGAACCGCGGAGCGAGCGCGCCGTCAGGCGAAAAGGTGCCAGGACGGCACCGGCAGCGAGAGAAGACGGGGCGGCGGAGTCTGCACGGAAGCAGACGACAGAGCCCTTCGACTCCCGTAGGGACCGTAATTACAGCCTTCTTCTAAAAATGAAGAGGGCCTTTCTATTTTAAAGAGTCGAATTTTCTTTTAAGACTTTTGTTATTTTTTTAGTAAGCTTAACCTCTATACAATTTTTTATTTATAAAATATTATAAAGCCATGAGTGCAAATAATGCCGAGGAGTTTACAAATTTTGACCGGATGGCTTCCGGTATTCCTGATCACGAACGTAAAGCGATTCTTTCGAAGGTAAGAAATAACAGTTCAGATTCTCAGGAAAAGATTACCATAAGAGAAGAAAAGGAAAATATAAAACTTAGTCTTGCACAGCATCTTCAGCAGGAAGGATTTTTTACCCGTCTGTGGATAAAAATAAAATCTGCATTTCTTGGTGTTCCCGTAGAAGATCTTTACAACTCATCTGTTGTAAGCCGCATTGCACACGAAATAGAAAGAAATTTTCCGGGACTCATTGACTGGGATCGTTCGGTACTTACTTCAAACTTTTACGAAAAATTACTTCAGTTAAAGAACATTCAGATGTTCTTTAAAAAATATATTGATTTTTACTCAAAAAATGCAGGCCGTTTTTATTTTTATATGGGCCGGTTTATGATGGGAGAATTAAGCGACAAGGCGCTCGCCGACTCAGATCCTTATCAGTATCCGTTTACAAAAAATCTCTCGAAAGAAACACGATTGTCACTTTTGCAGAAACTGGATTCAGTACTTGATACGATTCCGGAGGAAGTCAGAAGCCAGATGTATTCCTGTGTAAGAAGTATAGAATGGCTTAGTGCATTTACCCGGCTTTATCTGGACGGATTTATAAACTCATTCTCAGAAAATGGGAAAGAATGTAATTTTACTATGGCCCGGACAGATTTTTCTCAGTTTTCAAAAATCATGAACGTATCAAATATTCCGGATTCAGAAACCATACAGGCACTTCATTCATTCTGGAAAGACGAAAATGCTTCTGATGAAAATACATCTTCCTTTACCGTTCACGCCGAAAATGAACTTGCCGGAATTACAGCTTTTTCTCAGATGGTTCCCGTTAAAGATGTTGCCAAAGTTGTGTTCGAAAACTCCCTCTATGATCCAGGAATTTATTCAGGCGGAGAGGACTGGTATGTAAAATTCAGGACACAGTGGAAAATCAAGTTTGATTCAAGATGGGCTTCATGGATGACTGATTATAAAAAGTATCGTCTTAAAATCAAAATGCGCAATTATTATGATGCTCAGGAACTTCCTGTTTTTCCGGTCCGTCCGTGGACAGAACTTTGGGGTAACGTTGTTTTTAAGCAGGATCTTGCACTTGGTTTTATGTGGTATTTCTTTATGAAACTTCTTCCTTCGTTTTTTGATGTTTTAAAGACAGTTATGCTTGAAGGAGATTTTGCCATCAAGGAAAATGCAATAGAGTTTACTGATGATATTAATATCATGAGGCAGGTTACGACTTCTCTTGAAGAACTTAGAAAAGATCTTCTTCCCGAAGGAATCATGGGAATTGAATTCGGAAAACTTAAGGGAAAGCCTGTTTTTAAAAAGAGCGTAAAGGAAAGTATAGATGTCCTTATGGATGATTTGTCTAACAGAACTTCTGTAATGATTGATCAGTTTGGTGCTATCTGCCGTTCCTTAAAACCGATTCTTGATGCAGTTGTGAACGGTGCAGAATCAGAAGCTTACGGTCCCCTTACAAATTTTATGAAAATCAGGGGAAGGGAAAATAAATTCTTTCGGGAGAATCTTGCAATTGCAGCTGCCAATTTTGAACACGGCTATGAACTTCTTCTTGAAAGTGAAGTAATTGATTCTCCATCGGATTCTTAAATATCATGCAGTGTTCCAAAAATAACGGCTTTGTAATGGAAGAAAGCTTTCCTTCTTCTGCAGAAAGATTTGTCTGGGGAATGTCGCTTTTAAAAGCATGTTCAATGAGATTCCGCTGGAACGAAGAAAATAAAAACCGCGATAATTTTCTTTCTGAACTCCTTAAGGAAAATAAAAATCCCGACGGTTCAGAAAAAGAAATCTGCGCTGTAGAACTCATCCATTCAAAAAAAGTTATTTCCGTAAAAAATGCAGGAGACTGTAAGAACCTGCGCTGTGACGGAATTGTAACGGATAATCCTTCCCTTATTCCTGTCGTTACGGTTGCTGACTGCATGCCCGTTTTTATCTGCGAGCCTAAAACAAAAGTTTTCGGAGTACTTCATTCAGGCTGGAAAGGAACCGGAATCATAAAAGAAGCTTTAGATTTATGCAGAAAAACTTACGGAACTAAAAACGAAGATTTTTTTGTAGTACTCGGCCCGCATATAAGAAACTGCTGCTATAATGTAGATAAGGAAAGGGCAGAGTATTTTAAAAACAATTTTACCCCGGACTGCATTTCTGAAATTCAAAATCCCGTGGATAAAAATTTTCCCTATGCACTTTCAATGGAAAAAGCAAACCTTGCTGTCTTAAAAGAATGCGGTGTTCCTTCTTCTCATATTACCCTTAACGGGGAATGTACTTCGTGTACAAAACTTAACGATGGGTTTAAATATGGAAGTAACAGGCGCGAAACAGCTTTACTTCCAGCCGGTTTAAGTGCAGAAGAAAAAAGCCGGCTTTTTACCGTTCAGTGTGCCTTTGTTATCCGTAAATAAGGAGCAGATAAGGTACTTTACATCTATGAATAAATATGTATAATAAATGCATAAACTTACATTTTTATTAAAGAGGATTTTTATGGCAGTTAAAACTACAAAAGCTGATTCAAAATCAACTAAGGCAACAGCTCTAAAGGCTGCTTCAAAATCAAAGTCTAAAAAAGACAAGGTAGTTCTCGCTTATTCCGGCGGACTTGATACAACGGTAATCATTCCGTGGCTTAAGGAAAACTATGACTATGACGTTATTGCAGTCTGCATTGACGTAGGCCAGGGAGACGACTGGAAGGCAATCAAGAACCGTGCCCTTAAGACAGGTGCTTCTGCATGCTATGTAGTTGATGCACGCGAAGAATACATTTCTGAATACATCTGGCCGGCACTTAAAGCCAATGCAGTTTATGAAGATGAATATCTTCTGGGAACTTCTACTGCACGTCC
>JAGABO010000173.1 GCA_017614655.1 Treponema sp.
CCAGCCGACCGTATCGTAGACTGCACGCGGCGTCAATGCATCAAATACAAAGCCCGTTCCTTCTCCTGTTTCCTGATTGTAGTTGTCGACCGTATCTGCAAGTCCGCCGGTACGCCTTACAATCGGGAGCGTTCCGTAAAGCATCGAATAAATCTGGTTTAATCCGCACGGTTCATAGCGCGACGGCATGAGGAAGAAGTCGCTTCCTGCTTCTATAAGGTGGCTCAATGCATCATCATAGCCGATGTAAGCCCTTAAGTTGGGAAGCTTGGACTGAAGCGTGTTTATTTCGTTTTCGCACCAGGCTTCTCCGCTTCCAAGGACTGCAAACTGAACCTTCATCTCGCTGCAAATCTGGTAAATTGAACCGTAAGTCGGAGCAAATACTTCTGCAATGCCTTTCTGGTCTACAAGGCGCGTGATTATTCCTACAAGAGGAATGTCAGGATTTACTTCGAGACCCATGCGCTTCTGAAGTTCAGCCTTGCACTTTGCTTTGCCCGATAAATCTCTTGCTGAATACTGGAAAGGTATTTTTTTATCAACTTCCGGATTCCACTGGCGTAAATCGGCTCCGTTAAGGATACCGCGGATAACTTCACTTCTTACGCGCAGAAGTCCGTCCATGCCAAAACCTCCTTCCGGAGTCTGAATTTCACGGGCATAGGTCGGAGAAACAGTCGTTATCATGTCGGCACAGGAAACTCCGGCCTGAAGAAAGTTTATGCCGCCCTGATGTTCAAATCCTGCTCCGTAGTAAAGACCCCAGTCAATTCCGAGAGCCGGAAACTTGTCCTTTCCGTACTGCCCCTGATATCCCTGATTGTGGATTGTAAGAACAGAGGCAGTTTTTTCAAAGCCGCAGTAACGGCATACATTTTTAAGAAGAACCGGTGCAAGACAGGATGCCCAGTCATGTGCGTGAATTATGTCCGGATACCAGCCGAGCTTACGGCAGATCTGGAAAGCGCCGTGTGCAAGAACAGCAAAGCGGTAGGGATTATCATGAAAATCAGTTTCGCCGGGAACGCCGTATATACCGTCGCGGCCAAAGCACTGTTCATGATCTATAAAGTAAACTTCAACATTTCCGTCACCGGGAAGCTTTGTTTTGTAAACGGCACACCAGGTTTCTGCCTGACCTGCAGCAATGGCCATAGGTCCCGGCACAAGCTCAAGCTTTTTGCGGTCAATCTTGTAATATCGGGGAAGGACAATCTTTACGTCATGTCCGGCCTTTGAAAGCTGAATCGAAAGGGCACTTACCATGTCGGCAAGTCCGCCGGTTTTTGCAAAAGGTACGGCTTCTGATGTTACCATTAGAATTTTCATTTTAATTCCTCCATTGCCTTGATGAATGCTTCCCTGGAATTTTTAATGCAGTCTTCACTTACACAGTAAGAAAGACGGAACCAGCCTTTTCCTCCAAAACCGCTTCCCGGAGCTGCAAGAATAAGGTACTTCTTAAGATAATCGGTAAAGGCCATGTCGTCATCACCGAAACTTTCAGGAACCTTGCACCACATGTAGAAAGCTCCCTCCGGAACAACATGTTCAATTCCTGCCGCATCAAGGGCTTCCATGAGCATATTGCGCCTTTTTTCGTAGAGCGAATAGTCACATTCAGCATTCCAGCTTTTTGTTATTACGCGCTGGAAGAATGCCGGTGCATTTACGTAACCCAGGATTCTTGTTGCAAAAGTTACTGCCTGTACGACTTCGTCCCTGTCGGGGCATGCAGGGTTTACGCATACATAACCGATTCTTTCGCCCGGAAGGCTTAAATTTTTTGCAAAGGAAGTTACTACAATTGATGAATCATAAAGCGGGAATGCAGAGGGAACTTTTTTTCCGTCATAAACGATTGCCCTGTATGGTTCATCAAGAACAAGGTACGGAGCCCTTCCCGATTTTTCTGCATGTGCCTTAAGGGCATCTGCCAGTGCCTTTATGTCTTCTTCTGAATATACACGGCCGGTCGGATTATTCGGTGAGTTAATGAGTACGGCAGCAGTTTTTTCGTTAAGGGTGGCCTTTATAGCTTCAATATCTGGGGAAAAGTCCTTTTTTGAAGGAACTTCTACAAGTTTTCCGCCGAAATTTGACGCATAATGCCTGTATTCTGCAAAGAACGGGGCCGGAACTATAACTTCGTCACCAGGATTGATTATTGCCTTAAAAACGCTGTTTAATGCACCTGCAGCACCTACAGACATTACGACGCAGTCCTGGGAAACACTTACGCCCTGTTCAAGGGATGTTTTATCTGCCATTGCCTTTCTGCAGAACGGATAGCCTGCATTTGGCATATAGCCGTGAACGTTTTTTTCGGTATTAAGTGCTTCTTCCTTTACAGCTTCAAGAACTTCTGCAGGAGGTTCAAGGTCGGGATTTCCTAAAGAATAGTCAAAAACCCTGTCATTTCCGTACTGAGCCTTGAGTTTAATGCCCTCTTCGAACATTTTTCTTATTACACCTGCATTTTTATTTGTCATTGATGCTTTTACAGCCTGAGCGATACTCATAATTTTCTTCCTTTTTTTTCTTTATTAAATTGAATTTTATGTAATTATACCACCAATTCTTTGTTTAGACAAACGTAGTTTAAGAAATGGGGGCAGATTGAATAAATCAATGAATAAATTTATAATGGGGGAACTTATGACAAATATCGTAAAAATAAAGAAACTTTTAGTACCTGTACTTTTATTTACATGCGTTTTTTCTGTTAATGCGGCGGGGATTTTTAATTCAAATCTTTCTTCTTCTGATGAAAAAACGCTTAATGAAGGTAAAACTGTAATCAGGAACACCGGAAAAGTTAAGAAAATCTGCATAAATGAGAATGTTTCGCCTGTAGTAAAGAAAGCTGTCGGGGTTATTAAAGACCTTAAGCCTAATTATCTTGCAGAAATAATTCAGAAGTATCCTTACGAAGGAAATGAAGATCTTCTGGACAAAATTGATGCCGTTATTCTTGATGTACCCTCTTATGCAGGAATTCCTTACTGGTCGGTTCAGCATAAAAGATATTTTGATTTGTATTCAAAAGCGGAAATCAAATCACTGGAAAAAAACGGGAACAACACATCAATTCGTGCAGACCTTTACATGAGTCCGTTCGGTAACATCGACACTCAGATGAATATAGTCCGCACGGAGGATACCTACTATTACGAAACTACAAACCTGAATGATCTTAAGTATTCAGGATTTAAGTGTGTTTCAAAAAAAGACATGAAGTCTGTGATTGTTGTATTCAGAAGCGGAGATGAATGGATTCTTTATGCAATGGGCGGTGTAGACGGACTTTCCGTGCCCTTCCTGAGCAGCCGCATCGAAACTTCATTCATGAACCGCATTAAGACTTTCTGCAGCTACTGCTTCAGTAAAATCTAGCAGCAGTGCTGAGTTTAAAACTGTTAATATTTTCTAAAAACTGGAGATAAATGATGAAAAGACGTCTTGTAACTTCTGCACTTCCCTATGTTAACAATATTCCTCACCTCGGAAACCTTATACAGATGCTTTCTGCTGATGTTTTTGCCCGTTTCTGCAGAAGCCGCGGCTATGACACAATGTATGTCTGCGGAACTGATGAATACGGAACTGCAACGGAAACACGTGCGCTCGAAGAAAAGAAAACTCCGAGGGAACTCTGTGACTATTACTACAACGAACACGATAAGATCTACAAATGGTTCCACATCAACTTTGATAAGTTCGGACGTACTTCAAATGAACAGTGTACCGAAATTACTCAGGGAATGTTCCTTGACCTCGAAAAAAACGGCTTTATAAAGGAACACACAAACAGGCAGCTTTACTGTCCGAAGTGTTCGATGTTCCTTGCAGACCGCTTTGTTAAGGGAACCTGTCCGAAGTGCGGCTATGAAGATGCCCGCGGAGACCAGTGCGACAAGTGCGGAAGCCTTCTTGATCCTGTTGAACTAAAGGCTCCTAAATGTCAGACCTGTGGAACAGAACCGGAAGTTAGGGAAACCAAACATCTATATATTGATCTTCCTTCTATCAGCAAAAATCTTGATTCATGGATGTCAAAGGTCAGTAAGGAAGGACGCTGGGCAGACAATGCCGTAAACGTAACTAAAGCCTGGATTCGTGACGGTCTTAATGAACGCGCAATTACCCGTGACCTTAAATGGGGAATTCCTGTTCCAAGAAAGGGTTATGAAGACAAGGTTTTCTATGTGTGGTTTAATGCACCGATCGGTTATATTTCGATAACAAAGCAGCTTGCTGATGAACTTTCTGCTGAAGGAAAAAAGAGCTTTGACTGGAAAAGCTGGTGGCTTCCGGAAGAAAGTTCAGACCCTTCTGCAAAGAATCCTGTCGAACTTTTCCAGTTTATCGGTAAGGACAACATTCCGTTCCACACCGTAGTTTTCCCGTGTTCAGAAATCGGAAGCGGACGTAACTGGACAAAGCTTTTCCACATGAGCTCAACAGAATACCTTAACTACGAAGACGGAAAATTTTCAAAAAGCCGCGGTGTCGGTGTTTTCGGAACGGATGCAATGGAAACCGGAATCAAGGCTGATGCATGGAGATTCTATATTTTCTACAACAGACCGGAAAAACAGGACTATCAGTTTACCTGGAAAGAGTTCCGCGAAAAATACAACGGTGAGCTTATCGGAAACCTCGGAAACCTCGTTAACCGCACCCTTACCTTTATTGCAAATTTCTATGACGGAAAAATTCCTGAAGCTTCGGACGGAAAACTTCTTGATGAAGAACTCTGGAATAAAATTCTTGAACACGAAAAGAAGGCAACTGAATATCTTGAATGGGCAGATTTAAAGGATGCCTTCCATGAAGTATTTGCAATTTCTGATTTAGGAAACAAAGCATTTCAGGCAACAGAGCCGTGGAAGACAAGAACAGAAGATCCGGACAGAACCTGCCGTCTTCTCTATACTCTTTCGTATGCAATTAAAGACCTCATGATTATGTGTCATCCGTACATGCCGCAGTTCAGCGAAAAGATTCTTTCTTTCCTTGGAAAAAAGATTTCTGAACCGAAGTTTGGAGAAGATGCTGTTGAAGGCGGACTTAGCTGGAACGACCTTGGAAAAACCGAAGGACTTTCTACTACTGTAAAACCTGAAGTTTTCTTTACGCCGCTTGATCAGAAAACAGCTGATGCCTTTAAGCTTAAGTTCAGCGGAAGTCAGAAAGACAGAAAAGAAGGTGCTTCTGCAAAGAAAGAAAAGAAAGCTAAAAAAGAAGAGCCGGCACTTCTTCCCGAAAGTGAACAGGCAGACTTCTTTAATAAAAACATAAGCCTCAAGGTTGCAAAGATTCTTAAGGTAGAAGAAAACCCGGAAAGCGATAAACTTTATGTAGAAACTCTTGATGACGGAAGCGGCACTGAACGTGTAATTCAGAGCGGACTTCGTGCTTACCTTAAAAAAGAAGAGCTTTTAGGAAAACATATAATTCTTGCTGCTAACCTTGCACCAAGAAAAATGCGCGGAATAGAGAGTCGCGGTATGCTTTTAGCTGCCGACTGGAAAGATGCAGACGGAAAAGACAGGGTTGAAGTTCTTGAAGCTCCGTGGGCAGAACCTGGAACGGAAGTTGTACTTGAAGGTTCTACGGCTTGTGAAAAGCCAGCGGAAATTTCCGGAGATGATTTCTTTAAGGTTTCCATAAATGTAAAAGACGGAAATGTCTGTATTGCAGATAAAAAGCTTCTTACTGCCTCTAAAGAAATAAAAACTGTTTTTGCAAAAAACGGCCCGGTAAACTAAAAGAATGAAAGGCGTACGTTTTCTTCAGACCGGCTTCTGGGCAGATTTTAAGGCTGGCCACGGCTGGAAAAGCAGACTTTTTTTAATTTCACCGGTAAATAATACTAACGATTGTTCGTATGATGTAAAGGAAATAGATAAATCAGCTTACGAACGTTCGTTAAAAGACGGGTTTTTGCAGGAAAATCAGGCAGAAGAGCCGGATTTAACCTTACGACCGTTTGTTCTTTCGGTAATGACAAGAAGCTTTTCCTTAAAGTTTAAGAGATTTACGCTTGCCTATATACCGATGGCAACGGAATCAGACGGTTCTTATTTAACAGGAGAAGAACGCCTTTCTTACCTTAAAAAAAATGCGCAGATTGCAGAAAAGATAAAAGCTTTTCTTCCAGAAAACACTGTTTACATCCGCTTTGATTTTCCCCTTGATTTTTACACAATCGAAGAAAGGGAAAACTTTATAAAGGAAGCCGTACGGCTTTGCAGAAAGAATTCGATTCCGTTCAGGCATTCAAAAATTGCAGTACAGCCGCCGGATACTTCAATTCTGGACATCACAAAATCAGAAGAAGAATTACTTTCCGGAATGAAAAACAAGTGGCGCTATAATGTTCGTCTTGCTTCTAAAAAAGGCGTTACTTCAGAATGTTATGACGGAAAGAGTCCTGATTTTGATAAAGCCTTTGACACCTTCTATTCTCTTTTTGAAGTTACGTCAAAACGTGACGGTGTAAGTTTTCATGGAAAAGAGTATTACCGCGATCTTCTCCTAAAAGCTGCACACGATGACAGTGCTCCCGAAATTAAGCTTTATCTTGCTAAGCACGAAGAAGATTACATTGCAGGAATCATAACACTTTTCTGTAAGAGGGAAGCAGTCTATCTTTACGGTTCGAGTGCAAACATAAAAAGAAACCTCATGGCCCCCTACCTTCTTCAGTGGACTGCAATAACTGATGCAAAAAAAGCCGGCTGTCCCTGCTACGACTTTTACGGAATGCCGCCGGATGATAATCCTGCCCACCCGATGCACGGACTTTATCTTTTTAAAACCGGCTTTGGAGGAACAACCGTTCACAGAAGCGGAAGCTGGGATTACATTTTAAAGCCTTTCTCTTACAGAATGTATTCGCTTGCAGAAAAAATGCGCGCATGGTTCTTTAGAGTTCTTAAAAAGAGATTTGCCGGTAGATGATTTTTTTAGGCCTGCGTCAGCTGTTCTGCTGGCTCTGACTTTTTTTGAGTGGAAGAACCGTAAAGTTCATGCTCTTTTCTATTTCCATTCCGGAATGAAGTTCAACGTTCCACCAGAAACCTGCCGTAAGGGTTCTCGAAGTTTTTTTCTGTGTAAGAGAACCGTCTGGTCTTGCAAAGTCTATGTATGAAGAAGAAAAACCTGAATCTTCATTTGGTTCGACCGTAAAGCAGAGTCTGTTTTTTTCGTCATTTACACGCAGGAAAGAAACACCTTTCTGAACATTTAGAATGCCGCTCTGCGGAAGATCGGTCTTGCTGCCTTTTAAAATAAGGTTTGTCCTGAACTGATCTTCCGAAGAATCTTTTGATTTTTTTCCAGGAATAAAATCAGTTTCACAGAAATTCATTTCCGTAATGAAAATACCTTTTACGGGAAGCGGACCTTCATTCTTTAATATGCACTGAACCGTAAAACCCGAAGATGTTGCCGTAAACTTTTTTCTTAAAGAGACAGGAAGTTTAAGTGCAGAAAACTCTGTTTTTGTTTCCAGAAGGATTTCAAATCTTTTTGGATCGAATTTTTTGCAGTCAAAGATTGCATTTTCAAAAGTAAGTGCCTGACATTCTTTTTTATCGATATATCTTTGAAGTGCGTCCGGTTCAATCAGGTGATCAGAAAAGAAACCTCTCCTGAACGTATCTTTTATTCCGTCAAAGGTTTCTTCCCTTTCGAGGTTTGCGGCATAATTTCTGAATGATGAAAGAGAATCAAATTCCGTTATCTGTGCACCGCATGAATTTACAACAGCATGAAAGGTTCCCATCTGATAAACATATTCAGAAAGACCGTCACCGTTATAATCAAAAGATGTAACTGTTTCCTTAAAATCTTTACATTCCCGTATCAGTTTTTCGCTTTTACCAAGAAACTCAAACGCTTTGTGCCTTGATGCAGCTATTGCAGGTGTTCCTGATGCCGGGTTGATGTAATTTATTCCGCACTGAGACATCCAGAGGCTTTCCGATGCTTTTGCTTTTCTTGCTTTATCTCCGCCGTGAAGCTGAGAAAGAAGCATACTTACAAAAACCATGCGGTCGTAAACTTTTCTGTTCTGCGGATATGTGTTTAAATAATCGTGAACGGTAAGAGGAGAGTTTCCTTTTATGTCTGTCTTTAGGAAAGCTTTTTTTGCCCATGCAGCAATCTGGCTGTCCATTCCTGCAGGGATATATACACTCTTATAAGACTTACATTCTTTTATAAAATCATTTGGAAGAAGATTTCTTGCCTGATTTTCTTCTTTGAATGCCTGTTCCAGTTTCTTAAAAAATTGTGTTCCGGTAAATGAACAGAAAGTTTTTGATGAAAATGGAAGTACAATCAGTGACTGATTATTTTTTCCAGTTTTCTGCATCCGTTCAAGCCAGAGTGAAGGTTCTTCATTTTCTTCTGGAAGATAAGCTCTGGAAGAAAGAAGAACTTTTAAATTTCTTCCCATGTCGCTAGAAATAAGTGGAACAGCCGTATTTTTCTGAGGCGGACAGACAGATGAATCTAAAATGATGTATTCAAAACCGCATGAAGAAAAAGCCGTAATAAGGGACGGATCCCAGATGCTCTTAAAGATTGTAATTCCCTGCGGTCTTTTTCCGGTTGTATTTCGGAGTGTTGTGTTCAGTTTTTCTATCTGACCCGTGCGGTCTACAGGGAAAAGAAGAGGAAAGACCGGAGAGTAATAACCTCCTCCCGAAAGTTCAAGCTGTTTTCTGGAAATAAGCGTCCTTATAAGCTCTACTGCCTCTCCATGTTTTTCTTCGAGAAAAGAAAGCTGGAGACCATTAAGGGAAAGAAAAACCTTTATTTCTTCATGTGAATAAAGAAATGACAGAAGTGCTTTAAAATTCTTCTGGTATCCTTCCTCA
>JAGABO010000174.1 GCA_017614655.1 Treponema sp.
CCTGCAACGCATCCGTTAACGGGAGCCTTTCCTTCGACAACAAGACGTGCAAAAACGTCACAGCCTGCATAGCCGCAGCCGCCGCAGTTTCCCCCCGAAAGAAGCTCTCGTACTGCCTGGATTTTAGGATCAACCTTGACTGCAAACAGTTTCTTAAAAAGTCCCAGAAGGAGTCCCAGAATGAATCCCGTTATGAGGGCTGCAATGATTGTATGGATTATCGTGCTCATTTTATTAACCCCTTAAAGCCAAGGAAGGCAAGCGAAAGAAGTCCTGCTGCAATATAAAGCACCGGTGTTCCCTTAAAGCTTTCCGGAATTTTTGCAGACTTCATTCTTGTGCGTACTCCGCTCATGATTACCATGCTCAAAAGAAAACCTGCTGCAGCTCCCAGTGCATAAACGAGGCTCTGTCCATAGTTAAAGTTTTTTCCGATGCAGTTGATTGTAACTCCGAGAACTGCACAGTTTGTCGTAATGAGTGCAAGGTAAACTCCCATGGAAGCGTAAAGTCCCGGGGCTGATTTTTTAAGATAGAATTCTACAAGCTGAACAAGGGAAGCAATTACAAGAATAAAGAAAAGCGTCTGTAAAAATTCAAGTTTAAGCGGAACCATTACAAACCAGTAAAGCGGCCATGTAACGGCAGTTGCAAGTATGATGACAAAAGTTGTTGCAATTCCCATACCTGCGGCTTTTCCGGTCTCACTTGTCATTCCGATGAACGGGCATATTGCAAGATACTGAATGAATACTACGTTGTCTACTATTGCTGATTTTATAAAAAGCTGAATCATGTCTGTCATTCAGATGTCTCCTTTTTTGCCGAAGCACGGTTTTTTAATCCCTGTACGGCTGCTCCGAGAAATCCGAATACAAGAAAGCCGCCCGGTGCTGAGTTCATGATTCCAAGACGGTACTGTTCCGGAATGAGGGTGATTTCAAAAGCTGTTCCGGAAAGAAGTGTTCCGTTTCCAAGAAGTTCGCGGAAGAAACTTATGAGGACAAGAACAAACGTGTATCCAAGTCCCATGCCCAGTGCATCCAGTATTGAGTCCGTAACCGTGTTTTTAGAAGCAAAGCTTTCTACGCGTCCCATGATGATGCAGTTAACGACTATAAGGGGAAGAAAAACTCCGAGGGCGTCATAGAGGGCCGTAACGTATGCATTCAGCACAAACTGAACTATTGTCGTAAATGCTGCAATTATTATGATAAAGACCGGAAGCCTTATTGATGACGGAATGTGTTTTCTGAAAATAGAAATTACAATTTCGCTCATAAGAAGAACGAACATCATTCCCATGCCCATTCCAAGTCCGTTGAATATGCTTACCGTAACTCCAAGAGAAGAGCAGAGTCCTATATTAAGTACAAGAAGCGGATTTTCCTTTACAAATCCGTTTGTAAAAATTGAAAGCCTTCTGTTCATCAGTTTCCTCCGTCCTTATTAAGGTAATCAAGAAGTACGGAACTTCCTTCGTTTAACAGGGCTGCAATTCCCTCACTGGTAATCGTAGCGCCGCTTATTGCTTCAAAATTTTTTCCTGCTTCGAAGCGTTCTTTTGAATCAAGTCCGGTAAACTGTTCCGTAAAAGTTTTGCCGTTTTTTCCCCTGTAGGAAGAATCTGCTGCTTTTAGTCCGAATCCCGGTGAGTCTGTAATCGAAAGAACTTTTACTCCGCGGACAGTTCCGTCTGATTCAAGACCGATAAGAAGGGATGCCGTGTCATAAGTAGCACCCGATACCTGAACTGCTCCTCCCGTTATGTTTCCGTCATCTTTTGTAAGGATAAGTCCTTCGATTTTTACTGATGAACTTTTTGAAGACGGAAGACTTTCTATGCTTTCGAAGGTAAGTCCTTCTTCCGGAAAGAAGTCTTTCATTGATCTGTTGATTTTTTCTGCCTTGTTGCGTTCAATTTTTGGGGCCGTAAAATTATTTACAACTGCAAGGACCGTGCACGAAACTGCTGCATAAACTGCAAGAACAAGGCCGAGCATTACCATAGAAGATTTTTTTTCTGCCATTTTAGTCCTCCGTTTTTTCCTGCACCGCAGAAGTGAATCTTTTTTCTTCTTCCGGAGAAGGTGCTCGTCTTGAGCCTTTTTTACCGTAGCCGTATTTTCTTGCGGTAAGGTTATTAAGGAAAGGGGAAACAGCATTCATTATAAGTATGCTGAACATAACTCCTTCCGGATAACCGCCGAAAGTTCTTATAAGGAATGTGATGATTCCGCAGCCTGCACCGAAGAGAAGGCGTCCGGCTTTTGTAACCGGAGCTGTTGCATAATCAGTTACCATAAAAACTGCACCAAAAAGAAGTCCGCCTGTCATAAGCGAAACAACGGCACTCTGTGAAGCAGCTGTAAAATTCATTCCGCCTGTAATGGATGAAGCAAAGGTAAGTATAAAAACAGAAAGACACATTGCAAGCGGAGCCCTGAAGTCAATAATACGCAGAACAAGAAGGAAGACAAGCGAAACGAGTATAAGAAGTACAGAAGTTTCTCCGATACAGCCGGCTCTTTCTCCCGTAAAGAGTTTCTGAAAAATTCCGTCCGTAAGTTCAAAAGTTCCGTGCTTTATTTTTGAAAGAATCGTTGCAGAAGTTATTCCGTCAAAGGTTGCAGAAGATACTGCATCAGTTCCGCGGGTAAAATTCGGAAGAAGCCAGGAAGCACCCATTAAAGACGGAAAGCTTATTACAAGAAAAGCACGTCCGGTAAGGGCCGGGTTAAATACGTTGCTTCCAAGACCTCCGAAAATTCCCTTTGCTACGATTACTGCCACTGCTCCTCCGATGATAACCGTCCAGAGGGGAAGGGTCGGCGGACAGACAAGGGCAAGGAGAAGACCCGTTACGACTGCACTTAAATTCGAAACGATTATTTTCTGACCCGTAAGCTTCTGGAAAACTGCTTCAAAGAAAACGCACGAAATAACCGAGGAAAGAATCAGAAAAAGTGATTTGACTCCAAAAAAATAAATGCCTGCCGCACATTCAGGAAGAAGCGAAATTATTACGCAGAGCATGATTTTCTGCGTGGTGTTGCTAAGGCTAAAGTGCGGGCTTGATGATATATATATTCCGTCCATTATTTTCCTCCCTTTTCTGCTGCCATTTTTTCGCGCAGTAAGGACTTTCCGATTCTAAAGTACTGTACAAGCGGAATGGAAGCAGGACATACAAAGGCGCAGCTTCCGCATTCAATGCAGTCCATAAGACCGAACTTTCTTGATTTTTCAAGACTGTCTGCCTGAATTTCTCTTTTCATGAGTACCGGATTAAGGCTCATCGGACAGGCGTTTATGCATTTTCCGCAGCCTATACAGGCACTTTCTTCTTTAAGCGAAGTTTCTTCTTTTGTAAGGAAGGTAACACCGCTTGTTCCTTTTGCAACCGGGAAAGAATCATCAGCCATTGCAAAGCCCATCATAGGACCGCCGGAAATGATTTTTACGGGAGCTTTTCCTTCCTTAAGGTTAAAGGCATTTCCCCTGAGATCGCTTATAAGAGTACCTACAGGGACTTTAAGGTTGCAGGGTTTTTCTACTGCACCGCCGGAAATTGTAAGGACGCGTTCAATGAGCGGCTTTCCTTCGCGGAAGGCTTCACTTATTGCACAGAGTGTTCCTGCATTGCAGATTATGCAGCCTGCATCGGCCGGAAGCTTTGCAGAAGGAATTTCTGTTCCAAGACATGAAGAGACAATAAACTTTTCTGAGCCCTGCGGATATTTTGTTTTTACAAGGCGCACTTCCATGTATTTAGAAAATCCTGCCTTCTGAATTTTGTCTTCGAGAACGGGTTTTAAATATTCCTTGTTATCTTCGAGCGCAATGATTCCGTATGCTTTTGAAACGGAAAGGACTGCTGCAAGTCCGTCTATAAGTTTTTCCGGAGTTTCTTTCATTAACCTTTCGTCACAGGTAAGGTAGGGTTCACACTCTGCTGCGTTAACAAGAACATAATCGATTTTTTTATCCTGCGGAGGATTGAGTTTAACGTGGGCCGGAAAAGAAGCACCTCCCATTCCCACGATACCGGCACTTCTTATGCGCTCAAGGGCTTCTTCTTTTGAACACTTAAGCGGATCAAGCGGCGGCATAAAATCAGTACGTCCTTCACCATCTTCCTGAATAACGATGCATGGAACCGTAAGGTTTCCTGTGACGGTACATTTCGTTATTTTTTTTATTTTACCGGAAACAGGAGAGTGAACCGGGCAGTTCATGAATTTGTCTCCGTCTGATATTTTCTGACCTCTTGCAACACTGTCGCCTTCTTTTACCAGAGGCGTGTTAGGTGCTCCACCCATAGTAACCGGAACAGTGTAAGTGCCGGAAGCGGGCTTTACGCTTTGAATTTCTGAGCCGGAACTTAATTCCTTGTTTTCCTTAGGATGAATTCCGCCTTTAAAAGTAAATTTTTTCATATTTCACCATTATACGTTCTATTAAGAAAAAAGTCTAATTCCTTTTACTGTAATAAACGGCATACGCATGAAAAAAAACGCTGCCAGGCATTAAACAGACTGTAAAACCGCTGCAATAATGCTGCTGCTCTTGAAAATGGTGTAAAAAACTTTTATTCTTAATTCATGCAGGTAGAGATAAAAGAACTGGAAGAACTCCGCAATTACGTTTCATCAAAAATAGAAAAACTTTCTGCGTCTCCCGAAACTGATTCCGCAAAACTTTTTGACCTTAACATTCTTGATTCTTCAATTTCTCTTTTTCTGCTTTCTGCATCTTCTGATGAAGACACTGTAGAAATAGGACCCGAAAATAAAAACATAAAAACTGCACTTCTTTCCTTTAGAAAAACTTTTTCTGTCGGAGGAAAAAGCCGTCTTCTTATGGAAGAAGTTTCGTTTTCTGCATCAGAACTATGCATGAGTCTTGCTGCTCTAAAAAAGAAGGTTTTAGAAACAATTCCGGAAGAAAAAATACTTTTAAAGAATTTAAGTTCCCGCATTGATTTTGCATACGCTTTAATGGAAGAAATAGCTGCAATCGGTAAGCCTTCAAAAAAGACTGCAGAAAAATGGCAGAACGAAAAAGTTCCGCTTCCGGGAAGAAGTGCAGCAAGTATTCTCGGAGGAATAACGTCACCCCGAAAGCAGGAAGCTTCTCGCATCAACGGAAAAAAAGGCGGTCGTCCGCGTAAAGCTCCTGCAGCAAAGAAAACAAATAAGAAAACTAAATCAAAGAAATCCTGAATTGATACAAGACTTCCCCTCTAGACTTTAACGCGCTTTTTTGTAATACTTACCGATTATGAGTACAAGATGTTTTACAATGTTAAAGCCAGGTATCCTTAACCGCAGGCTTGTAGGCGAAGTTATCAGCCGCCTGGAAAAGAAAGGTCTTAAGCTTATCGGACTTAAGCTTATGAATATCGATTCTGAACTTGCAGAAAAGCATTATGCAGAACATAAGGGAAAAGCTTTTTATGATTCTCTCGTAGACTACATTACAAGCGGTCCTGTTGTTGCAATGGTATGGCAGGGAGATGAATGTGTTACTCTCGTAAGAAAATTAACAGGTTCAACAAATCCTGCAGATGCAATGCCGGGTACAATCCGCGGAGATTTCTGTTCACACACAACCAACAATGTTATTCACGCAAGTGACAGTGATGAAAGCGCAGAAAGAGAAATCGGTCTCTTCTTTAAACCGGAAGAACTTGTAGACTGGGAAGATCAGGCAGCAGTCTGGTACTAAGCCAGTTTCGGGTAAAAAGACAAAGCCGGCCGTTTTTTAACACCGGCTTTTTTTTATACCTCAAAATACATGTATAGACTTCTGTCATTTATTTAGATTTTATGTTATAATGGCACTTATGGAAAAACAATCTGTTGGAATTATCGGAGCCGGAGCCTGGGGAACAGCCCTTGGAACAGCTCTTGCCCGCGGCGGTCATGATGTTCAGATCTGGGCGCTCGAAGATGATGTAGTTGAATCAATAAACTCAAAGCACGAAAATACCCGCTATCTTCCGGGCTATACGCTGGATAAGGGAATGACGGCTGTTTCCGACATTAAGGAAGCTGCCGCCGGAAAACAGTATCTTATAATGGCAAGCCCGTCTCTTTATCTTGCACCTACAATTACTAAGTTTACGGATGTACCGAATATAAAGGACGGAAGTACGATAATTGCTTCCCTTACAAAAGGTTTTGTTCCGACTTCTGACGGAACGCCCCGCTTTGTTCTTGAGACGATGGAATCAGCACTTCCTGAATGTTACAAAGATTCTACCGTCTATGTTGCAGGTCCGAGCCATGCAGAAGAAGTTGCCCTTGGTAAGCTTACCGGCCTTATTTCTGCAAGCTCAAACCACAGAAATGCAGTTCGCGTAAGGGATCTTCTTCGTGTTAAGGGAATAATGGCTTATGCTTCGTTTGATACAGTCGGTGTTCAGGTTTGTGCAGCCGTTAAGAATGTAATTGCAACCGTTTACGGAATAGTGGATGCCATGGCAGAAACTTCAGAACTGTTCGGTGACAATGCAGAAAGCCTTCTTATGGCAGCCGGCCTTAACGAGATTCAGAAAATCGGTTTTGCAATGGGAGCAACTCATGCGCAGACCTTTACTTCCATAAGCGGAGTAGGCGATCTTGATGTAACCTGTAAGTCAAAATACGGAAGAAACAGGCGTTTTGGTCAGGATATCATTAAAAACGGTATGCTTGAACAGTTTAAGAATCTTGATGATTTGATTGCAAACGTTAAGAAAGTCGGTTATCTTCCCGAAGGAGCCATTGCCTGTAAATATGTTCATACCATTGAACAGGAAAAGCATCTTAAGCTTCCTATCTGTGATGCCCTTTACCGCGTCCTTAATAAAGAAATAACTCCTTTTGAAGTTCTTGAAGAAATCTTAAGGCTTCAGTAGAAAATCTGAACTTAAAATAATATGGGGGCTGACTAATAAGTTTAAATTGTGGTGGTTGAGTTTATCGAAACCACCGCATTTTTAACTTATCAGTCAGCCCATGATTTTTCCCCGGCCTCGAATGTTTTCTTATACAACAATAGCAAAAAAAAAAGACCGGCTTAATGCCGGCCACCGGATACCAATGGGTGGGAGGGGATATATTGGCACCCGGTATTATATATATCGGCGTAATCCCCCAAAACTTTAATTTTTTTGCACCGAACCTTTAAAAAGTTTGATTTTTATGGCTGCTGGTCAAGCTTAAGGTAGGTTTTCGGGTTTTCTGCACGGCCGTCGTTTTTAACTTCAAAATGCAGGTGAGGGCCTGTCGTAAGTCCTGTAAGTCCGACTTCTGCAATTTTCTGGCCGCCTAAAACCTTTTCTCCCTCTTTTACGGTTATGTTCCCGAGATGTGCATAAAGGCTTGTAAGTGTTACTGAGTGCCTTATAATCAGATAGTTACCGTATACTTCATCTCCAGAGACGGCTTTTTCTACAATACCGGCCTTGCAGGAAAAAACAGGAGAGCCGAGCGGGGCGGCAAGGTCAATTCCGTTATGAAACTTCCATTTTCCGCTTATGGGACTTTTTCTCATTCCGAAGGAGGAAGTAATGACAGTCTCGGAAAGAGGAAGATTCATGCCCGAGGTAAGGAAGAATGCCCGTTCGGACGGCGTAAAGCGGTCGTTTCTGTAAAAAACAAGTTCTTTTCCGTCTATAAGCACTTTCTGAGTCGCGTTTTCTTCATTACGGCTGCTTCCTAAAATGAGCTCCATGCGGTTTTGGGGGCTTTTATTTATAAAGAGCCCCTGTACGGTAGGAAGAAAAAGGTTTTTTCCATTGAGTTCAAAATCTGCTGAATCTATTGAATTAAGCGTTACGATTGTGTCATAGGGAATGCAGCACCTGGAGGAAAGGGAAATAAGGTCATCCTTAGCATTACATGTGTATTTATAGAAAGAAAGATGCGGATGTTTTCCGGCAAAAAGCATTTTTGAAGCGTTTTCTATGTCTTTCTGATACTGCTTGAACTCCCTGTTCCGCGTTGTAAGTTCAGTTATGATTGTAAAATCCTTCTGTTCATAAACACTTTCCTGAGCCGTAAGTGAGGAAAAGGAAAGAATCAGAAGCAGAAATACACTAGTCCTGCTGAATTTTCTTAAAGACAACGCAGACTCCTGCATAAAGTAAAACAGAAACTAAAAACAGAATAAGGGCCCATAGCCTGCTTCCTTTAGAAAGCATAAAAAGCGGAAGTATTACGGCAAGAAGTACAGAAAGTGTTTTTAAAGTCCGGCGCAGAAAAACCGTAAAGCCCTTTTTTCGTATAAAAGTGACGGCTTTAAATACAAGAAGTGCAGAAGCCAGAAGCAGAACTGCATAAGTATAAGTCGAAGGGGAAGAAGAAGCCCATTTCCAGAGCGGAAGAACAATTATAAAAGAAAGAAGCATACAGACTGCAATAAGGAAAAGCAGAAGCAGTGTAGAAGCAAGCGCAGGTCGTACCGTGTTCCTGAATTTTTTCATAATATGAAATATACCACAGGGGGTAAAAAAAAGAAAGCAGGAGAGGTTTTTCCTTCATCCTGCTTTTTTAGCTGATTAAGCTTCTGAAATTGCTTCAACAGGGCAGACAGAAGCACATGAACCGCAGCTCACGCATTTATCTTCAGCGATAGAGCGCTTTGAATCAACTTCGCTGATTGCTTCTGCAGGACATTCACCTTCGCATGCTCCGCAGTTGATGCATCCGTCAGAAATTTTGTATGCCATAACAACACCTCAATATTAAGATACTCCAAATTTAACATAAAAACTTAAATCTGACAATGGTATTTTCTTTTCCGGCTGCCGTCTTTATTCTACTTCGATAAGTACGGGGCAGTGATCGCTTCCCGTTATGTCCTTAAGGATGACGGACTGCTTTACTTTCGGGGCAAAGGAGTCGTTTACGCAGCAGTAGTCTATGCGCCAGCCGATGTCCTTTGCGCGTGCATTGAACCTGTAGCTCCACCAGGTATAGTTTCCGCCTTCTTTGTTGAACATGCGGAAGGTGTCGGTAAAGCCGTTTGAAGTAAAGAAAGTCATCCAGTCGCGTTCTTCGGGAAGGTAGCCGGCATTTTTTTCGTTGCTTTTTGGATTTGCAAGGTCAATGGCCGTGTGTGCAATGTTGTAGTCTCCGCAGAGAACGATGTTATAGCCTTCATTTACTAAAGCCGTACATTTCTTAAAAATTGCATCACAGAATGCAAGCTTATAGGAAAGCCGTGCTCCTCCTTCCTGACTGTTCGGAAAATATGCAGAAATAACTGCCGTTTTTCCAAAGTATGCGATTACAGTGCGGCCTTCATCATCAAATTCCTTTATTCCCAGAGTTTCAAGTTTATCCGGCTCTGTGCGTGAATAAACTGCTGTTCCTGAATATCCCTTTTTTACTGCCGAACTAAAATGTCCCGCGTATGAAACTTCCCCGGAATCAGAAAGGGCACCTGCAAAAAGAGGTTCATCTTCGTCATTATTTTTAGAAGAAGGATTTAAGAGGGAAGGGGAAAGATCACTTTCCTGAGCCTTTGTTTCCTGAATGCAGACTACATCGGCGCCGCAGTTTAGAAGCCAGTCGGTAAAGCCTTTTTTTTCTACAGCGCGAAGTCCGTTTACGTTCCAGGATATGATTTTCATTTTGCCCTCCAGTAGAGGCAGTTTTTTTCCATAAAGTGTTCAATTAAACCGCGGCGTTCCATACTGGAAAGATACGATCTTATTGTGGTGCCGATCCAGATGTAGCGGTCAAGTTTTACGTCAAGATTTGCAAAGTCAAGAATCGCTTTAAGAAGTTTTTCCTGACTGCATGCAGAAGAAAGTATTTTTAAAATCAGGGTTTCTGCTTCGAGCGTTACAATTGCATTTACTTCGCAGGAAGCGTGAATCTTTTCTTTTGCTATGGGTTTTCCGTGCGAGGGAATAAAAAGTTTTGCATCTGTTTCTGCAATTTTATCCAGTGTCTTTCTGAACTGTACCGGTTCCATCAGAAACGGAAGCCAGGTTTTTCTTAAAAGCTCAATGCCGAAAAGTGAGTCTGCCGTAAAAAAGAAGTTTCCTTCTTCTTCCTTTACGATAACGCCATACTGCTCAAAAAAATGTCCTGGAAGCGGAACAAAAGAAAGGGTAACTTCATCATCTATGCGGATTTCTTCTTCACAGATGATGCGGTCTGCTTTAAGGGATTGTTCTGCCCTGAATTTCCCGCCGTCTATTTCTTCGAAGGCGCGTGCTCCCCAGTACATGTCGCTCATCATTTCCGGATATTCCATTAAAAAAGCTTCTTTTCTGGAAGTCCAGAGCTCTGCCTTTGTTCTGGAAAGAAAAGCCCTGTTTCCTCCTGCATGATCTGCATGAGCATGTGTGTTGATTAATGCAAGGACTTTTTTTTGCGGGAAAATCTTTTCCAGGGTAACTGCAAGGTTTTCTCCGTCGTAGTCACCCGCTCCCGAATCAATTACATAAAGCCCTTCCTTACACTCGACAACTCCGATGTTTGTCGAATGAAAGAAAGCGGCTGTGTGTTTAGAAAATCTGTTCAGTGTCTGTTCTGCAACCGGCATTTAATCAGATCTTTGCAGCTTCAATGCTCTTTACGGTATAGTCGTACTGTGTACCGTTGATAGTAAACTGCTTGTCTTCTCCCTGTCTAAGGTCAAGAAGTGCATTTCCAAGTGGAGAAAGGTAAGAAATAATACCTTCGTCTGCATTAGATTCCCATGGACCAAGGATAGTGAACTTTTCTTCTTCATTCTTTGCATTGTTCATAAGAACAACGGTTGTTCCGAATGATACGATAGATGTTGTAACGGTTGTAGGATCAAATACAACTGCACGTGCAAGTTCGTCCTTAAGTTTACCAAGCTGGCTGTTAAGCTGTGACTGTCTTTCCTTTGCTGCATGGTATTCAGCATTTTCCTTAAGGTCTCCCTTCTCGCGGGCTTCGCTGACTTCTTCTGCAACCTTAGGCAGCTGAACTTTTTCCATGTCTTCTGCAAGAACTCTTTTTGCTTCGAGCATTTTTGCCGTAACGATAAGTCCCTTTGGTGCTTCGTTTTTGATTTCTGCTTCCGGGAACTTAAAGTCCGGATACTTTCCGAGGATTCCGTTTCTGAGCTGAGCCTTGTAAGAAGAATCGAGATCCTTTACATCGTTTACCATTGTGTAAAGACGTGTAATTGTCGGACGGTCGCATCCGAGCATGTATTCAAGAAGCTTGTTTTTCTTTGTGCCGTCGCTCTTGTCTTCGAACAGGAGAGTAACTGCATTCTTGATAGTCTTTTTGTTTTCTACAGTGTTTACGTGGTTTGAGATTTCCCTGTAGCAGAGAGAAATGATGTTAACAAGAGTTACCAGCTGCTTTTCTTCGCTGATTCCTGCTGCCTTGAACCATTCTTCTTCCCTGCATTCTCCGAAGAGGAAAACAGCTGCATCGCGGTAGTTGCGGTATACGTTAAAGCAGTTCTGAACAAGATGCTGAACTTTTTCTGTTTTTCCTGCGTTAAGAAGTTCTATAAGCATTTCCTTCTTGAGTGTTGCCGGGAACATGTGCATGTACTGTGCATCCCAGTCCGGAAGAAGACGGATGTTTGCAATAAAGTCTGCCTTGAGGTTTGTGTTTTTTGTATCCTTAAGGGCTGCATACATTCCGCGGCGGCTCGAAATATCACCATAGAGTTCTGCGAATGTGAACTTTGCAGGATTTTCAAAGTTCGGAATGTTCTTGATGATGTTCTGAATTACAAGATATGAGGCTGTAACCTGCGGAGTAACGCGTGTGCATGATTTAAGGTAGCCTGCAAAATAGTTGAACATATCTGTAAACTGATCATCACCCGGATCAAATTCATCGAGGTTCATGTATCTTGTAAGGATGTCAATCTTTGCAAAGAACTGGTCTTCTGCCTTAAATTCGCTTCCAAGACGCTCAGATTTTGTGATTTCGTGGTCAAGAACCATGTAGTAGTCGCGGTTTTCCGGATTTACAGTAAAGTTTCTGTTTGATTCAAGTTCTTTCTGAGCTTTCTGATGCCAGCTGGTCCACTGACCCGGCGTAAGGATTGAAGGTACAAGTTCTGTTTTGATTCTCTTGTCGTCACAGTTGTTGTTAAAACTCTTGATGATAATTTTGAGGGTTCCGGGAATATCACCAGTTACTTTTTTTACAAGGTCTTCCTTCTTTGTTGTTGCACGGAGTACCCAGATGTGATCTCTTGCAAGAGGCTGAAGAGCGCTTACTGCCATTTTAAGTGCCATAGACTTGATGCCGTTCTTCTTTCCGAAGTTGATTGTGAGCGTGTCACCCTGAACTTTTGTAATGATTCCGACACCCCATGTTCTGTGGAATACAAAGTTCTTTGCATCAAAGGCAATGTGTTTTTCGAATTCGTTGATTGCTTCGAAAACGTCACGGTAAGACTGATTAAGGTTTGAAGACCTGATGTATTCATCAAGATGAGGCTTGTCTGAATATTTTCCTGTGTAGCATTCTACGAGTTCACGTCTTGCCCAGCCGTCTGTTTTGTCTATAGAAAGAATGAGTTTAAGAATATCAATTGCAGTGTCCCATTTAGAAGTGCTCTTGTAGTACTGATAGAGATCCTGCATGAGGATTGCAGCCTTTTCTTCGCTGATTGTCTTTGCAATCTTGCGTTCAACATGCATAAAGAAATCAAGCTGTTCCGGAATAAGGGAAGCAAGCTTTGACCACATTTCCTTGAGGCTTCCTGATTTTGCATTTACATAGCGCAGAAGTGCTTTTTTATAGTAGCTTACTGCAGTTTCATGATCTCCCTGAGCTTCGTAACGTTCAGCAAGAAGTTTTGCAATGTCTGCTTCTTCGTAGTCGTATTTTACAACCTTTTCGTAACACTCCCATACGCGGTCATCATTTGCGTTTTTGTAATAGTCAGCAAGCTTTCTGAGTGCAAATTTATTCTGTGCATCTTCATCAAGAATTGAATTACACAGTGCTTCGATGAGTGCTTCCTTGTGATTCTTTTCAAAAATATCGATGAGAGAAACAAGTGCGCTTGTGTCAACTTCACCCGAGCGGAGTGCAATCATTCCCGACATGTAAAGCGCCATAATGCTGTCTTTTGAATGAACAAGCTGTTCATCACAGATTTCCTTTACCTTTTTTTCGCTGCCTTCGCTCTTTGCCTTTTCAAGGGTCTCTGCAAGTTCAATGAGGTTGTTTTTGGTAAAGTTAGAGATTCCTGCTCTTGTCCATGATTCCTTCTTAAGCATTTCGCGTACGGAATTTTCAAGCTCTTCAGACATAAAATTTGCTCCTAAAAAATATATTTCTCTCTCTAAAGAATTACTGTTTTGCAGTTCAGAAATAAGCCTTTCTGTAACTGTTGTAGATACCCGTATCGTGTATCCTTATGTGAAGCAGAACTTCGTCTATCTTCGGTGCGCTTTCCTTTACGCTCTTGTAATAATCAATGAGCCAGAAGTAGCGGTTAAGAAGTTTTGGCGTAAGAACCTCTGCATCATTTGTAGGATTCTTAAGTTCGCTTTCCAGTGCGTATATTCCCTGCTTGAGTCTTAAGACTTCATTAGACCTTAAAAGCCTTCTGTAGGTAAATATACCCATTATTACTGCATAAACCGGAACCCATTCCTGAAGGGCAGCTCCGCTGTATCCTTTTGATTCCACCTCTTTTATAAGAAGGTTTATCATTTTGGAATCAAGAAACGAGAAATCGATTTTCTGCGCATCTATATAGAATGCTTCCTTAAAAAGAAGCTTTGCATTTTTTTCTTCACCACACAGAGCCCAGCAGTCCGCCATTTCTGCAATGATGGAAGCCTGTCCTTCAAGAGCTGCATTTGCTTCCGTAAGGCATTTGAGTGCACTTTCGTAAGACCCGAGTTTTTTATAGCAGAGGCCTTTTTTACGGCAGATTTCTGCAATAAGGGCCGGATCCTGTTCGTCCGGGGCAGCACTGTATTTTTCCAGTGCAAGCGAAAAAAAGCCCTTTCTGAAGGAATAAACAGCTTTTTCCGAAACTGTTTTCTGCCTTTCTATAAAAGCAGTGTAACCCTTCCACGTATTTATGATGGTTTCTCCCTGTTCAAAAACATCGAGGGCAGAAAGGTTTTCGAGGGCATTGTGCCAGTACCTGCAGCTGTTTGCCGTAAAAAACAATTCGTCATTATCCAGATCGGAGGGAAGAGTTTCATCAAGAAATTGCGCTGCTTCCTGTAGCCGGCATGATTCAATTAACTGGCATACCTTTTCGAGTGCTGAATCTGACTGAATGTCCATAAGAACCATTATATTGATTGTATGAAAAGTGTCAATTATGATTTAGGAGAAAAAAGCATAATTTATAATGAGTTTTGCAATATTTGTCAATAATTTATGTGATTAAAAATTTTAATTTTAAAAAAAATAACATAAAAATATTTAAGAAAGATGTTTTATGTGGTTGTCTAAAAATTTATAATTTGTTATAATCTGTGAATAATATGGCACTTTAGCTCAGCTGGATTAGAGCATCTGCCTTCTAAGCAGAGGGTCGCCTGTTCGAGTCAGGCAAGTGTCAAAACCCGCAATCCCTTATTTTATAAGGCTTTGCGGTCTTTTTTTTCTTAGGCTGCGGACACAGTTTGGGTACAAAAAAGACTGAAAATTCAGAGTGTA
>JAGABO010000175.1 GCA_017614655.1 Treponema sp.
TTAAAAGTTCAAGAGGAAGGTCTTCGGCTTCATAATTTACAAGCGCACAGAGTTCCTTATAATCTTCCTGCCCGAGATTCGAAACATTCTGCGGGTCATTTTCCAGAAGCGCATAAACGGAACCGAGCTTTTCAATAACATCGTCTGAAAGCCCTTCTGCAGTACCGCTCAGAGGCCGTACATATTTTTCAAGCCACCAGTCAGAAACAGAACGGGCAAGGGATTCAACATGACGGTTATTCCTTACAAAAAGCTCTGCAATGCTTCCGGCAAAGTTTTCCAGGCTGAAAGGAACACAATATTTTTTTGACTTCTTTACGTCTGAATAAAATTTCTGAATCAAATCCATAATGAACTACTATACACCAGCATCATAAAAATGAAAACCTTGATTTTAGGAAAATATGATTTATACTTATAGTATAGTGAGAATCTTGAAAACTGAAGTTTTTCGATGTTCCCTAGTACAATTTTGATTCCTACGGAGGCTTTTTTATGAAAAAAATTACGATTACATTCCCTGATAATTCAAGTATAGAACTCGATAACGAGATCAGACCGATAACGCTTCTTTCTCACTTTAAGGAAGATCCAAAAAAAATCCTTGCCGTAAAGGTGAACAACGAAGTCTGTTCTCTGGACGGACCTGTAAACGTAAGTTCATACATTGAACCGGTACTTTCAGACACAAAAGAAGGTGCCGCAATTTACCGCCGTTCCCTCTGCTTTATTCTTGGAGCCGCTGCACACAATCTTTATCCTGATGCACATCTTCTTGTAGGTCACAGCCTTGGTTACGGCTACTACTACACGCTCAATACGGGAGCTCCGCTTACTACAGCTCAGATCATGAGCCTTAAAAAAGAAATGGAGCGCATTGCAGAAGAAGACCTCGTTATAGAAAACGAAGTTGTTTCCTATGCTCAGGCATGCAATCTTTTTGAAAGCCTCGGACTTGTAGAAACAAGAAAGCAGCTCAACTACCGCTGCCCGTCCCGCATACAGATAAATACAATCGGAAAATTCAGTGACATGTACTTTGGTCCTCTCGTTCCGTCTACTTCATACCTTAAAGTATTTGACCTCATGCCTTACCATGAAGGATTTCTCTTAAGGTTCCCGAAGCACACGGATCCTTCAAAGCTTACGGCTTTTGAAGATCAGCCTAAGCTTTTTGAAATCTACCGCCGCTACAAGGAATGGGGAAAGCGCCTTAACATTACGAGTGCAGCTTCATTGAATCAGATTATTCACGACAGAAAAGTAAACGACTTTATAAACATAACTGAAACACTTCAGACAAAATGTATTTCTGACATTGCAGAGCAGATTCAGAAAAAAGAAACTGCACGCGTCGTGCTGATTGCAGGTCCTTCATCATCAGGAAAAACTACTACAAGCAAAAAGCTTGCACTTCAGCTTCAGTCTCTGGGATACACGCCCAAAGTCATCAGCCTTGATTCATACTACAGGGGAAGAAAAGATACGCCAAAAGACGAAAACGGAAACTACGATTACGAATGTCTTGAAGCACTTAACGTAGAACTGTTAAATGAAAATCTTGTCGATATGTTCAACGGAAAAGAAATAAAACTTCCAAGCTACGATTTTCATGAAGGCGTAAGTTTCTTTAAGGGCGACACGATGCGCCTTGAAGAAAATGACATTCTTGTTATGGAAGGAATTCACGGGCTTAACGACAAACTCACTCCTCTTGTTCCTGCAGAAAAGAAATTCAAGATTTATCTTTCGGCACTCACGCAGCTTAATCTTGACGACCATAACCGCATTGCAACAAGCGACAACCGCCTTATAAGACGCATAGTCCGCGATTCTCAGTTCCGCGGAAAAAGTGCGGCCGATACAATTTCAATGTGGGACAACGTTCAGAAAGGTGAACGGCTTCACATATTCCCGTTCCAGAACAACGCAGATGCAATGCTGAACACTGCACTCGATTACGAAATACCTGTATTAAAGGTTTATGCAGACCCGCTTTTAAGATGCGTTACTCCAATGCAGGAACAGTACGCAGAAGCCTCGCGCCTCTTAAGCTTCTTAAACAACTTCTCAACGATTCCGGCAACAGCCGTACCGAACCAGTCGATTATCCGCGAGTTTATCGGAGGAAGTGCATTTAAGTACTAAGGCAAAGGGCAAGTTTTACTTTACAGAAAAAACACTGCAAAGTGAGCGGAAGCCGCACTGCTTTTTGTAGTGCGGCTTTTTTATTCGTGCGTTTATTCGTGCGTTTATTCGTGCGTTTATTCGCGCGCGGCCTTTGAAGAATTGATGTCGTCCGCCGTATTTTCTTCTTCTTTCTCGTATTCTCTTTTCCAGGTACTGAATTTCTTTTCACGAAGCTTTTCAAGCACCTTTACTTTCTGCATGGCTTCCCTTACGACTGCTCTTTTTTCTTCTGCAAGCATTTCTTCTTTTGCAAGTTCCATAAGCAGTTTTTCTTTTTTTGCATCAAGAAATGAAATGTAATTCTGTGCTGAAACTTTAAACGAAAAATCAGCCTCTGAA
>JAGABO010000176.1 GCA_017614655.1 Treponema sp.
CTGCAAGGGTTTTTGCAAGGCCCGGAACTCCTTCAAGAAGAACATGTCCGCCTGCAATAAGGGCAGTGATGATTCCGTCGGCAACCTCTTTCTGTCCGACTACACGCTTTGAGAGTTCGGCACGGCACCTGTTTATAAGTTCCGAACATTCGGTAAGTTCAACTTTTGTAATTTCCATAATTTATTTCCCAAAAAATAGTGCGCTTATTATATAGAAAATTTGTTTCTTTTTCCATACTTAAGCAGTCAGTATGATATCTGGCGGTGTTTTTTTCCATACTTAAGCCGTGTACTTAAGAATCTACTCATTGAATAAATATGCAGAAAATCATATAATTTTTGCATTATGATTAACCCATTAGCGCAAGAATTAAACGATGCCTTAAAAGGCACAACAGCAGGATGCCTCCTTTCTGATCTTGGACAGAGGCTTTATTTCCCGAAAGGAATCATCGCGCAGAGCGGAGAAGCAAAGAAGCTCGGCAATGTTGCAAACGGCACAATCGGCATGACGGTTGTAAACGGAAAACCGGTAATCCTTCCTTCCGTGCACAAGTTTGCTCCGGCTCTTACTACTTCTGAACTCGTAGCTTATGCTCCTACCGCCGGTATCCCTGATTTAAGGGCTTTCTGGAAAGAAGAAATCATAAGAAAAAATCCTTCCCTCGAAAAAAAGAGCTTTTCGCTTCCGGCCGTTGTTCCGGGGCTTACAGCCGGTATTTCATATCTTGCAGACCTTTTCCTTGATGAATCAAAAGGTCTTGTTGCAGCAGATCCTTCCTGGGACAATTACGTTCTTATTGCAAGTGCAAGACGTAATGCTCCGTTTACACAGTTCCCGGTATTTAAGGACGGCGGATTCAACGTACAGGGACTTAAGGCTGTTCTCGAAGAAGAAGCAAAGAAAGGTTCTGTTCGCGTAATCCTTAACTTCCCGCAGAATCCTTCAGGATATTCACCGACTGTTTCTGAAGCAAAAGAAATTATTGCTATTATTAAGGAACTTGCAGAAAAAGGCTGTAAGGTTATGGTATGGTGTGATGATGCATACTTCGGACTTAATTACGAAGATGACATTCATCCGGAGTCGCTCTTTGCTTCTCTCTGTGACCTTCACGAAAATGTTCTTGCTGCAAAAATTGACGGGCCTACAAAAGAAGACTTCGTATGGGGCTTCAGATGCGGTTTTGTTACTTTCGGATGCAAGGGCTTTACGGAAGCTCAGTATGATGCACTCGGTAAAAAACTTATGGGCGCAATACGTTCATCAGTTTCCTGCGGTTCAACTCCTCCGCAGAATCTTCTCCTTAAGGCATACAAAGAAGATTCAATCGAAAGCGAAAAGAAAGAATTCCGCGCACTTCTTGAACGCCGCTATCGCCTTGCAAAGGATTTTGTAGAATCTCATACAAGTTCTGTAATTAAGGCACTTCCGTTCAATTCAGGCTACTTTATGGCTTTTGATACAGGAAAAGTTGATGCAGAAAAATTAAGACAGACACTCCTGAACAATAAGGGAATCGGAACAATTGCAATCGACTCCCGCACTCTCCGTGTTGCATTCTCGAGTCTTGATGAGGAAAAGATAAACCTTGTTTACCAGGCAATTTACGACACTGCTCAGGAACTTGCTTAAAACTGTAACTGTCCTTTTTGCAACGCTTTTTTTCTCCTGTTCTTCGGGAGAAGAAAGGCCGCTTGTAATCTGGACGGATAATTTTAGTTTTGCAAGTTATGTTGAGCTTTTTAATTCACTCGGCGGAAAAACAAAAGCGATTGTTGTTTATAAAGAAAACCCGGCATCTTCGCTTCCGCCTGCAAAGGATGAACTTCAGCCCGATCTTGTAATCGGTTCTTATTTAAAGAATTCATCAATCAGACGTTATTTTTCTCCGCTCGACTTCCTTTTTGAAGACGGTCGCATTTCGCGTTCAGCTTACTATAGTCAGCTTCTTGACTATGGTGTTGTAAACGGAAAGCAGTACGTTCTTCCGGTAAGCTTTAATATTCCTGCGGTTATATATAACTCAAGAAATGCAGACTTTGTTAAAACAGAACACCTTCTTACTCTTGAACAGATGAAGGAATTTTCTGCCGGATTTAATTCAGTTAATCAGAGCGGTTCCTATACTGCAATGGGATGGGGAAATTCCTGGGAAAAAGATTTTATTTATGAAGCTACAAAACTTAACGGTGCATCCTATGTAGAAAAAGGAAACAGTTTTTCGTGGAACAGCGAAGCCGTTAATTATACACTGGATTTTCTTAAAAACTGGACGTCCTCTGTAAATACGGATACTACAACAGAACAGAACTTTCAGTTCCGCTATCTTTATATGCCAAGATACAGGCAGGTTTCTACAACACGGTGTCTTTTTGCATATACTACAAGTGACCGCTTTTTTGCGCTTACAGAAAGTCAGAAAGAGGGACTTGAATTCTGCTGGCTTGGAAACAACGGAACTATTCCCGTAGAAGACTCTATTGTCTGTATGGGACTTTATAAATCTTCTTCAAGAACAAAAGCTGCGGAAGATTTTATAAGCTGGTTCTTTTCTACTGATTCACAGAGGAATATGCTTGAACGCCGTGAAAAAATGAATCTTGATACGGTCTCGTTTGGAATTGCAGGAGGTTTTTCTTCGTTAAAATCAACAAACGAAAATATATTTCCTGTTTTCTACAGAAATCTTCTTGGAAATCTTCCGGGCGAAAAAAATCTTGTAGTTCCCCGTATGCTTCCACTTCGCTGGGAAAGCCTTAAGGAAAGGGTAATAATTCCTTATCTTACGGAAAGTGTGAATACGAATGCACAGATTGCGCCGCTTTCGCTTGAAGAACGCATAAACAACTGGACAAAACAATTCTATTAGGGTATCTAAAAACTCATTAATCTTTCTCTATGTAATGCCGATAATAACACTGAGGTGTGATTATGTATTCAAACGGCATTACATTGAATCCGTCATCTTACAAAAATCTCTTTTCTTCTGCTTCAGGAATCCTGAATGTACCTGTTAAGCCAAGTGCCGTTATTTATTCTCAGCTTGATTATGTTCATGGAGTTTCTGCAGGAAGGGGAGAAAACGGTGTTCCGATTAACCGTATAAGGATTCTTAACACCCTCATTAATCAGCTTGTTTCTATGAAAAAAGATAATTCTGTTCAAAAAGATTTTGAAGGTCTTTCGGATGAACAGACGGACAGCCTTATAAAAAGCTATCAGCAGCAGATTCAGAGTGAAGTTGCACGTGCTCAGGCACAGCCTGTTTCCTACGCCCTAGCAGGACTTATGCCGGAAACAGGTACTGTTATTTCTGTAATGGCTTAGAAAGCCGTTTTTAAGCCCAGAGAAGCCAGAGAACCAGTGCAGCCGTTCCTGTTGTAATTGCAGTAAAGGGAACTCCCACTCTAAGCCAGCCTTTAAAGTTTACAGGATTTCCTTCCCTCTTAAGAATTCCCATTGCGACAATGTTTGCACTTGCACCGAACGGGGTAAGATTTCCTCCCAGACAGCTTCCTACCAGAAGTGCAAACATATAAAGTTCTCCGGTTACAGTTGTGTTCAGCAGTTCACTCATTGCTTCGGCCATGGTATTTGCAACCGGAAGCATTGCGATTATGTAAGGAACGTTATCAACAAATCCGCTTATGATTACAGAAACTGCAAGAATCAGGAAGAAACCTTTTGCTACGGAACCGCCTGTTATTCCCGAAAGAAAACGTGCAAAGTCTTCAAGAAGACCCGTGCCTTTAATTGCACCGATTACAACGAATATTCCGATAAGAAAGAATATTGTTTCCCAGTCCAGTTCCTTTATCATGGAAACAGTTTCGCCTGTTGACTTTTTCTGGCAGAATATATACCAGACAACTCCGGCGATACCGAGAAGAAGTACAAATGTTCCGCTTAAGAAAGCAAAGCGGGTATGTATGAAAGAAATTGCTGCAAGTCCGAATATCATTGCAAGGAGAAGTCCAAGCGGAAACCAGGAAACAACGTCTTCTTTTTCTACAGTAAGCTTATTTTTCCCGTTTTTAGAAAAGAACATGTAGAAGAAAATACAGCCTGCAAGAAGTCCTGCCTGAATAATAAAGAAGATGGAAAGACGTCCGTTGTGAATAAAGAAGTCGTTAAAGCTGTAGCCTGCGTAACTTGCAAAAATCATGGAAGGCGGATCTCCGACAAGAGTTGCGGTTCCTTCGAGGTTACTCATGACGGCAAGGCCTATCATAAAGAACGTCGGGTTTATGCTTAACTTTGCACAGAGCGCAAGTGCAATCGGAGCCATAACAAGTACGGTTGCAACGTTTTCTACGAATATAGAAATGATGCCGGTCATTGCAAGTATAAGGACCATTGCAAGACCTGTATTACGGCTTGAGTTTACTATGCTGCCTGCAATTCTTGAGGGAACGTTTGAGTAAATAAAG
>JAGABO010000177.1 GCA_017614655.1 Treponema sp.
ATCTTGCGGTATGGCATTCCAAGGCAAGAAAAAACGGCAGGGCAGACCTTTACTACACGCAGGTAAAACATCTGCGCCGCGCAAAAAACGGCCCTAAGGGTCTTGTTCTTCCTACAAACGAAAAGAATCTTTCTGTTTCCCTGGATGAAGAAAAACTCCGCTATCTGGACACACTGCTTCACGAAGCGGAACTTCCGGGTACTGTTTGAAACAACCTGATTTTTTCTATATAATTGGTATCATGAAGATTAAAGAGATTCTTGAGCAGAAAAAAGTAACCGTAAGTTTTGAAGTTTTTCCTCCTAAGGTTGATGCAAACATGGAAAGCGTCGCAAGGACATCCGAACAGCTTTGCGCACTTAAGCCCGATTTTATGAGCGTGACTTACGGTGCAGGCGGAACTACAAAAGGAAAAACTGTAGAAATTGCACAGACTATCCTTAACACGGGAACTCCTGCCCTTTCTCACCTTACATGCGTCGGAAATACAAAGGAATCAATAAACGAAGCTATAAAGACATTCAGAGAAAAAAATATAGAAAACATCCTTGCCTTAAGGGGCGACATTCCTTCGGGTAAAACGGCAGATACTGCAACCGGAGAAAACCTGCGCCATGCAAGCGATCTTGTTTCTATTTTAAAGAAGGAAGGCTTCTGTGTCGGAGGCGCCTGTTATCCGGAAGGTCATCCCGAAAGTGCAAACCGTACCGAAGACATCGACAACCTTAAATACAAGGTTGATGCCGGAGTTGATTTTCTTACGACCCAGATGTTCTTTGACAACAACATGCTCTACGCTTATCTTTACAAGCTTCAGTCAAAGGGAATAAGGGTTCCGGTAATCGCAGGAATTATGCCGATTGTAAATTCAAATCAGGTTGAACGCATGGTAAAGCTTTCTTCTGCCTATATTCCACAGAGACTCATGAGCATTACCGACAGGTTCCAGAATAATCCCCAGGCCATGAGGCAGGCCGGCATTTCTTATGCAACGGAACAGATTATCGACCTTATTTCCAACGGTGTGCGTGGCATTCATATTTACGCCATGAACAAAGCTGATGTTGTGACTGACATTTTCAACAACATCAATCATATTATAGAAGCAACCAACGCCTGATGCATCCGGAGGAACTGTAACTTGAACGGCAAAATATCATTCCGCGATTTTTTAAATGAACAGCTTTCAAAAGGTTCCCGCATTTTCTTTGACGGCGGAATGGGAACCATGATACAGAAGTATTCAGGTTTAAGTTACAGAATTCCCGAAGACCTTAATTTTTACAAGCCGGACGTAATAAAAGAAATATACAGGGGCTATATCAACGCAGGTTCAAACGTACTTACGGCAAACACATTCGGTGCAAATCCGGTAAAGCTTAAGGACGAAAACTCTGCTCACACGGCAGAAGAATATATTGAACAGGGAATAAAGCTCTTAAAGGAAACAATTGCCGAATACGAAAAAGAAAATCCTGATGATAAAACAGTTCACTTTGCAGGCTGGGATTCCGGACAGATAGGAAAGCTCCTTGAACCGATGGGCTCCCTTACTTTTGATGAAGCCTACGAATCCTACAAAACAGCAGCAGTTGCAGCAGAAAAAGCAGGAGCTGACCTTGCAATCATAGAAACAATGAGCGACCTTTACGAAGTTAAAGCCGCCGTTCTTGCAATTCAGGAAAACACTTCTCTTCCTGTAGCTGCTTCCATGACATTCCAGCCGAACATGCGCACGCTTACCGGAGCGGATGTTTTAACCTGCGTAACATATCTTGAATCCCTTCATGCTGATATTATCGGCTTTAACTGCGGAGGCTCTCTTTCCGAAGACGAAGAGCTTTGCAGACAGTTCCTTAAATACAGCCACACTCCGGTTCTCGTTCAGCCTAATGCAGGACTTCCTGAATCAGTAAACGGAAAAGACGTATTTAAAGTTCTACCCGAAGAGTTTTCTGCCTCACAGGTAAAAAATGCAGAAGAAGGTGCCATGATTCTCGGCGGCTGCTGTGGAACAACACCTGATCACATAAAGCGCATGATAGAATTAACGGCTTCCGTTCCGCTAAAAAAAGAAAGGCATGCTGCATGGAACAATACATACATCTGTTCTTACAACAGTGCACTTCAGGCAGGAAAAGATGCAGGACCTAAAATAATCGGAGAACGCATAAATCCAACCGGAAAGAAAAAATGTAAGGAAGCACTCAAAAATAAGGACATGCAGTTCTTCCTTGACGAAGCAGAAAGCCAGATAAAAAGCGGAGCACACATTCTTGATGTTAATGCAGGCCTTCCCGAAATTGACGAAAAAGAAATGATGTGCCTTATAATCAAAAAGCTTCAGTCTGCATTCAACATTCCGCTTCAGCTGGATTCAAGTGAACCGCCTGTTCTGGAAAAAGCACTGCGCTACTATAACGGAAAAGCCCTCGTAAACTCCGTAAACGGAAAACAGGAAATAATGGACAAAGTTTTTCCGCTCATAAAACATTACGGAGGTGCTGTTGTTGCCCTTTGTATTGATGAAGACGGAATTGCTCCCACTGCAGAAGGCCGCGTAAAGGTTGCTGAAAAAATCATTAAGGAAGCTTCAAAATACGGAATACCCGTACGGGATATTTTTATAGACACACTCACGCTCACCGTAAGTTCAGAACAGAAAGCTGCTTTAGAAACCGTAAAGGCAATCAGAATCTTAAAAGAAAAATACGGAGAAGAAGGAATTCAGTTTGTACTCGGAGTTTCAAACATTTCCTTCGGACTTCCGCGCCGTGACATCATCAACTCAAGGTTCTTCATGCTGGCCCTCGAAGCCGGACTTTCTGCTGCAATCATCAATCCGGGTGCACAGGGAATGATGGACACTTACAGGGCATACAGGGCGCTTGCAGGTTTTGATGCAAACTGTCTTGATTATATTGAATGTTACACTGATACTCTTGATCCTTCTTCTGAAAAGGCAAGACAGAAAATAATTTCTGATGCAATAGAAAGCGGACTGATTTCCTTAAACGGCTCTTCGGGCGAAACAAAAACCGGTGAAAAATCAGCAGAGCAGAAAATCAGTTCAGAAAAAAAAGAAAAAGAAGACTACGGTGACAAAGCCGGACTTATAAACATAATCGAAAAAGGCTTTAAGGAAAAAGCTGCAGCAGAAACAGAAATACTTTTAAAAATTTACAAACCCGAAGAAATCATAAACGGCTGCATAGTTCCTGCCCTTGATAACGTTGGCCGTGATTTCGAAAAAGGAAAGAAATTTCTTCCGCAGCTTCTTTTGAGTGCAGAAACCGTAAGCGAAAGCTTTGCAAAAATAAAGGAAGAACTTTCCAGAAGCGGAAAAAAAGAAGAACCCAAGGGAACGATAATTCTTGCAACTGTCTTTGGCGACATTCATGACATCGGAAAAAACATAGTACGCGCCATGCTCGAAAACTACGGCTATGATGTAATAGACCTCGGCAAAAATGTTCCTGCAGAAACGGTTGTTAAAACCATGCTCGAAAAAGAAGTAAAGATGGTAGGCCTTAGTGCCCTCATGACAACCACCGTTGCCAACATGGAAGAAACCATTAAACAGATAAGAAAAGCCTGTCTGGAAAACGGACGTGAATGTATTGTAGCAGTCGGGGGAGCCGTTCTTACTGCAGAGTACGCAGAAAAAATAGGTGCCGACTATTATTCAAAGGATGCAATGGAAACCGTACAGATTGCAAAGAAAGTTTTCGGAAAATAACAAATGAAGGAAACAAGAAAATTAAAATTCCGACGTGGAAAAATAAAACCTCCTTCTCAGAAAAGAATTAAACGCGTCTCATCCATGATGATGAAAGACTTTTCCGTAATGCCGGTTTATCTTATTGTTCCTTTTTCCATTTACAGCAGTTCCGTTACTTTCAGATTCCTTCACACAGTAATTACAAAATTCTTTATGTCGCAGTATCTTCAGAAACTGCACATAACACACAGAAAAATAAAACATGTTGACCACGAACTTGACTGGAAAATTCCCTTCCGTCCGGACAAGGCAAAAATCTACATGGAATTTATAAACATCTGGATACGCCCGCTCTGCATGCTTTTAAAAAGGTTCGGTGTAAGGCACGGTTCAAAACTCTGCGCGGAATTCTTACGCTACATAGATCTTTCCTACAGGGAAGCATGGAAAATTTACAGCGTCTGCATGACAACTACAGTACGTCCCGAATGCAAAAGTTCAAAGGCAATTACCGGTATTCAGAAAGCAGATCCGCATTACCTGTGCGTTCCAAGCCTTCACATTGCAATTGTCTGTCTGTGCTTCAGCTTTTACAGAATGCTTTTTGAACGGGAAGGTTTTACACAAAAAGAAAAAGACACCTGGAATAAAGAACTTTACGAACATGCCGTAAGTATTGGAGAAACTGTACTTTACGTAAAACAGCACAGCGTAAACTGCATTCCTGCCGCCCTTTACATGATGACGCGCATTGCACCGGAACTTTTTACACCGGAAATGGCAGTAACCTTTATAAATGATTTATTTAAAAATCAGAAAGACATCCCTGAGTCAGACAGAAAAAAAATAAACGCCCACATGCAGTTTACATATGAGCGTTTTCTTCTTGAAGGAGCAGCAACAGCAGAAGACTGGACAGAACCGGTTCTCCGCTGGCTTTACGATTACGTTCCGTTCAACGTTAAACAGAACGTCTCCTTACGATCTTAGTATTCATCAGAAGCACGGCTTTTCTTATAGATTGCAGCCTTGGAATTTCTCTTTGTTGCAGTATGAACTCCCGGCTTCTGTCTTGAAAAACCTCTTTCCTTAAAAGAAGAAGCTCTTCCGCCGTTTCTTGCTCCCCTGTCTCTGTAGGATCTTCGTCCGCTTTCTTTAAATCCGTCTGCAGCGCTTTTTGAATCCTGATGCATGTGAGGAAGAGACATGTCGTCTTTAGAAAGGGAGAGGGCTTTTTTTGCAGCTTCTACCGGAAGCGTTAAAAGACAGAATTTGTCGGCCATGTCAATTGCATCAACATCTTTTCCACGTATATGAAGAAGTTTAGAAAAGAAGTCTGCTATTTTTTTCGGATTATAACCGTCATGCCATCCCATCTGAACATAAAGGCGCATCTGATTTTCGCTTACAAAAGTTCTTCTTTCGTTTCTTGAAGAAGACATTTTTGATGAAGCTTCACCAATTTTTGAATAACGGCTTTCATCAAGTTCTTTTCCGTATATTGTTTTAAGAAGTGAAGCTAAAACAGAAACAGGTTCGTTTTCTGAACAAAGTTCCTGTGCAAAAGAAGAGAAGGCATCTTCCGAAGAAGAGCAGTTCTGAAGTTTTTCTTTAAGCCTTGAAAACAGCCTCTCTTTTTTTACTTCCAGAACTTCCGGAACAGAAGGAACTTTTCCTTCTTTGATTTCGCCCTTTGCATTTCTCTTTACAGCCTGAATAAGGAAGCGAAGTTTTCTTCTTGTTTCCTGAGGAGTTACAAAAGTAACGGCCGTTCCCGAAGAACCTGCACGTCCGGTTCGTCCGATACGGTGAACATAAGTTGCGCCGTCAAAAGGAAGTTCATAATTTACTACATGAGTAAGGCCTTCGATATCAATACCGCGCGCCGCAACATCTGTTGCAACAACAATGCGGGTCTTTCCGTTTCTGAATCTTGCAAGAATTTTTTCTCTCTGTGACTGAGGAATATCTCCGTGAAGGGCTGCAACTTCATAGCCTTTTTCGTCCAGGGCACGGCTTACATAATCTGCATCCGTCTTTTTCTGAACAAAAACTATTCCGTAAAAATCAGGCGTCATGTCTATTAAGCGCACAAGGGCTTCTATCTTGTCATCAGGACGAAGTACCCAGTACTTCTGATCTATAAGAAGAGGTTCTTCTACAACGCCTTCCTCTTCTACGATTTCGTATTCACCCATGAACTTTTCTGCAATTTTAAGAATCGGCTTTGGAATTGTTGCAGAAAAAAGCAGCACGCGGCATTCAGGATTTGCTTCTGAAAATATTTTTTCGATATCATCAACAAATCCCATATCAAGCATTTCATCCCCTTCATCAAGAATAAAATACTCGATTTTAGAAATATCAAGAACGCCCCTTTCCATAAGGTCCTGAACACGTCCCGGAGTACCCGTAACAATTTCAGCACCGCGCTTAAGGGCACGAATCTGTTCGCCCATGGAAGCACCGCCGTAAACAACGGTATTTCTGGGAAACTTTCCGGTAGTAAAGGAAGAAAGTTCCGTACATGTCTGCATTGCAAGTTCGCGTGTAGGTTCAAGAATTATTGCACGCACGTATCCTTTGTCTTCCCTTAACGTCTGCACAAGCGGAAGTCCAAAAGCAGCAGTTTTTCCGGTTCCGGTTCTTGCCCTTGCTATAACATTTGCTTCCCCGCTTAAAAGACGCGGAATGGCAAGCTGCTGAATCGGTGAAGGGGTAACAAAACCTTTCTTTTTGATTGCTTCGAGTGTAATTTCGTCAAGACCAAGATCTGCAAAAGAAATTGCATCATCATTTGATTCGGGCATAAGGGCACTATCCTGCCCTGTCTGCAGGTTGAGATCATCATTTTCCATAAATCGGTTCCTCTTTCTCTTTCATGAAAGACTAAAACCGTACCTAAAACTCTCTTCCTTCAGCCTCAAGCCTTGCATGAATAATAATAAAAATGTTCTGCAATGTTACAGGTTTTTGAAATGTTAATCAAGTTAAAATGAAAATATATTGGAAGCGTAATGCGGTTCCCTCAAAAAAAACGCTACCAGATAACATTCGAACTGTAAAACCGCTCGAGATCGTCGCTACACGCATTTATGCGCATGGAAATTATTAAAATATGATGCTTTCGCATCATGCGCATAAATGAGTGTTTTTCCAGTCCGAATGTTATCTTCCCGCGTTTTTTTTAGACTCACATTAAACTTCCATATTTTAATTCTTTAACAAACAATTTTTTATGCAAGTCTTTTAATAAGATAAGGAAGTGCTTTTTCGAACTTTACGCCGTACCAGTGGTCATCATCTCCCACTGTCTTTTTAATTGCCTCTACAACGAAGTCTGCTGCGATACCTGCACTTTCGATAAGGCTCTTTCCGTTAAGAAGAGCACCTGCAAAAGCAGAAGCGTAAGCATCTCCTGTCCCGTGCATTGCAACCGGAAGTTTTTCCGTAAAGTAGTATTCGATGTTTTTTCCGTCATAAACCGCAACACCAAGCTTATCAGTTTCAAAGCTTACACCGGTTAAAACGACATTCTTCGCACCAAGTTCATAAAGTCCCTTAAGAACTTTTTCGATGTAAGGCTTGTCGTAATTATCACCTGCATAAGGAATTCCAAGAAGGAAACTTGCTTCCGTAAGGTTTGGAAGAATAACATCAGCACCTTTACAAAGCTTTTTCATTTCTGAAGGGAAATTTTCGTCAAAGCCTGCATAAAGTTTTCCGTGATCTGCCATAACAGGATCTACAATACGAAGGGCA
>JAGABO010000178.1 GCA_017614655.1 Treponema sp.
AAACTCCCACTGTAAATTTACGACGGCAGAAGAAAGATATTTAACGTTAACAATCATGTCGGTAAAGGTAAATTCCGCATCTGCCAGAAAACGCAGGTGGCTTTGTATAAGCTGTGATGCTCCTATGGAAAAAATATTTGTGTCTATCGAAGGGTACCTGTACCTTGAATGAAACGCATGCGAAAAATAAACGGCAGTTCCGCGTGTAAATTTTTTTTCTGCATAAAGTGAAGCCGTAAAGTCCCACTTGTTAAGCGGTTCATTTAAAGCATCAATATAAGTTTCTTTAATTATAAGAGCAGTTTCGGTTTTTAAAAGAAAGCCGCTGTTTCCCTTCCACAGATAATCAAGTCCGATAACAAAATCATTTTCTGTGTATACATCATGAAGCTGCACGTGATAAATAAAATTTGTTCCAAGCTGTCTTGTGCCCTTTTGTTTTTCAAAGACGAACGGAAGCCATGCTGCCTTAAAAGTTAAGTCTTTTAATTCATCAGTAGACTGGAAGCCTGCAGAAGTTTTTATTATGCTTCCTTCATAATAATAAGCTGCCGAAAAAAAAGTCTGGTTTCTTTCCAGTCCGTAGCCGAAGGAATGTGAGAGTGTAAAATCAACTTTGTTTACGGCAGGTTCGTCACCATAGGAAAGAGGTGCAAACTCTGCATAAAGAGGAAGTGTGGCTGTTAAAATAGACAACAGAAGGCCCTGCTTTTTAAGGTTAAGCATGCGGCTATTATATCATAAAAACAAAAAATATTTTACAATACGGTTATGAAAAAACTTCCTGATTCAAAACTTAATGTTAAGCTTATTGCCCTTGATTTAGACGACACGCTTTTAAATTCTAACCGCGAAATTTCTGATGAAAATGCAGAGGCTTTGCGCGAATGTGTTAAGCGCGGAATTTATGTTGTTCTCTGTTCCGGTCGTGCAGAAGACGGAATTCTTCCTTTTGTGCGTCGTCTTGATATTGCGGGCCGCAGGGAAGGCAGTTTTCTTATTGCAATAAACGGCTGCAGTGTTTTTGACATGCACAAAAGGCTTCGCATTTACAGTCGTGAGGTTTCTCCTGATGTGCTTCTTTATTGTGATTCTGTTGCAGAAGAGGCCGGACTAAGGAGCGAGGTTTATTCGTCCGATACAGTTTACTACCGCGAAGAAACAAAGTGGACGCGCCTGGATGTAGATCTCTGTCATCTTAAGGGAGAAGTTGTTTCTGATTATAAAAGTTTTTTAAACGGAAGTTTTCCAAAAATGCTTATTCCGGGTGAGCCGGAACTTCTTCAGAAGCTTCAGAAAAAATTAAAGGCAGAGCTTGGAAACCGTGCCGTTATTTTTACCAGCAAGCCTTACTTTCTGGAAATTCTTCCGCCCGACTGCGGTAAGGGAGAAGCAATCGGCTTTCTTGCCGGTCATCTTGGCTTTACGCTTAATGAATGTATGTGTTTCGGTGACAGCATGAATGATGAAAACATGCTCAGGAAATGCGGCCTTAGTGTCTGCATGCAGAACGGACTTGAAGAAATGAAAGAAGTTGCCCGCTTTGTTACGGAAAAAACTAATGACGAAAGCGGAGTCGGTGATTTTATAAAAAAATTTGTTTTATAAATAAGCATTTTTTTGTAATTTTTAAAAAACGTTAACGATATCTAAGGCAAAGAGTTTCTAAAAAAAACTATCAAGGAGTAAAAATGAAACAGACTTTGCTTTGGAAAAGCGTGCCTATGTTCTGCGCACTGCTTTTGTCTTCCTGTACAATTGGCCTTGGAACAGCCGTGAATGTTGTAAAAGAGGGCAGCCTTTATTACAAAATTAATTATCAGAGCGACTATGGAACGGTTCCTGAATCTTCTGTGGTTTCTAAAGGTGAACAGCTTACGGAGCGGGAACTTCCGGAACTAAAAGCCAGAGGATTGATTTTTGAAGGCTGGTACGAAGGGGCTTCACTGGTTAATCCCGGATGTGTTCTTTGTTCGGATACAACTCTTACAGCCCGCTGGAAAAATGGGGATGATGCGGTTTATTCAGTTAAGTATTTTTTTCAGAATGAAGAAGGTAACGGTTATGAGTATTTTCCCGAATTTGATTCTGAATGCAGCGGTGAAGTTTTTGAACTTACTGATTATTCACCTCAAATATTTACCGGTTTTACTTCAAGAGAAGTTGAACAGAAAACCATCCTTCCGGAAGGAAAAACCTGTCTGGAAATTTATAACGACAGAAATATCATAACGCTTACCTTAAAATTATTTGATGATGAAGTTATCGAAGTGAAGGGGCTTTATGGTTCTTGCGTAAATATCGATGCTCCCGAAAAAAAAGGTTATCTTTTTCTTGAGTGGAATCCGCTGCTCCCGGAAACGTTTCTCTGTGATTCAGTTTATAAGTCCCGCTGGACAAAAATTGTTCCCTGTGAATTTACCGTCGTACAAAAAGAAGACATTAACATTGAAGTTTTGGAAGCAGACTCTTCGTATTCGGGTATATATGTTTATGCTGAATGTTCTTCCGGATTTGATACCTATTACTGGTATGTAGACGGAAACTATGAAGAAGGCAATGATACGGATGTTTTCTATAAATATTATTCAGACTTAAATGATGGAATTCATACGATTACGGTAATTGCAGTTGACTGCGATGGAGAAACTTTTTCATGTACAAAAGATTTCGAGACAGTATACACAGGAGATATGATAAAATGAGTTTAAAAAATGTGATTATATTTTTTTCTGCTTTTTCTGTAATAACAGGATGCGCAGATATTAACGAAAAAAACGGATCAGAAGAAGCCGTTGTAAAATTCAGTGAGTGCTTTTCAAGGACTATTCTTCCTTCTGTAGAACAGGAAAATCTTAAGGAAATAAGACTTACTGTAAAAGAAAATGATGAAACGATTCTGGAAAGAAACTTTTCTGATTATAATGAATTTGTTTATTCAGAAATAAAGCTTGTGCCGGCCAGTTATACTTTTTCTGTTACGGCTGTTTCCGGCGGATGCCTTTTTACAAGCGGGAAAGTGAAAAAAGAAATTAAGAACGGATTGAATTTTCTTAACTTCAGGCTTTTCCAGAGTTCCGTTTTTTCGATTAACGGAAATGGTGCTGTAAATATTTCTGCCGTTTTTGAAGAAGAGCCGGAAGTTCCCTGTTTTGCACGTTTTGAATTTTTATTACTCCCGCAGCTTGAATTTTCAGGGGCTTTTTCTTCTGAAGTAGTCGGAAAAGAAGCACATGTTTTTACAGAAATAGAAGCCGGAAGTTATATCCTTCGTACAACAGTTTATTCAAATTCGGGCGGGAAAATAAAAAGCGGAATAGAAGCCGTTCGTGTTGCAGACGGTCTGGTAACTTCCGGTGTAATAAACCTTGGGAAACCTCTTGCATTATTTAACGGGAACGTAGAGTGAGTTACGGAGTATTAACTTTGTGTAAGGTTTAAAAGCGTCTGCTTTATGTTAAGCACAGAAAGAAGATTTTCGAGCCTCTCTTTTGATTCCGTAATTTTTTGTGGAGAGGCCGGCTGTTTTCTGCGAAGTGCACGTATAAGCAGATTTTTAGGTGTTCCCTGTTCATCAATAAATTCAAGAAGCTGGACATCATAACTGTTCTGTTCAAGAATTTCTGCACGTAAGGCATCGGTTGCAAGAGCCGCAAAGCGTTCCTTTAAAATTCCGTGATGAAGAAAAACGGAAGCAGCTCCTGCATCAGCATTTTTTCTAAGCTGGGCATTTATTTCATGCTGGCAGCAGGGAACACTTAAGATTGCAGCCGTATTTTTTTTGACGGCATAAGAAAGTGCATAGTCGGTTGCAGTGTCACAGGCGTGAAGCGTTATCATTATGTCGCAGTTTTCGTTTTCAAAATCGGCAACATTTCCGCAGATAAACTTAATGTCAGTAAAACCGTTTTTTAGGGCAAAATTTTTACAGTCATCAATTACATCTTTTTTTAAATCAATTCCGGTAATGGAAACAGGAATGTGTTTTATCTTAGTAAGATAGTGATGCACTGCAAAAGTTAAGTAGCTTTTTCCGCTTCCAAAATCAAGTATGGAAAGAGGCCGGTTTTCTTTAAAACCATTGCCGTCTGTGCATATTTGTGTTATTTCTTCTATAATATCATCAAGGAATTCAAGAAAGCGGTTAATCTGTCTGAACTTATCATGTTTTGCAGAAATGATTTTTCCTTCTTCTGTCATTATTCCCAGGTGAACAAGAAAAGGTACAGGTTCACCTTCTTTTAGGATGTAATTTTTTTCCCTGTTTGAAAGTGCATTTTTAAGTTTAAGTTCTGCTTTTCTTTTTTTAGTAAGTGTTTTTATTTCTCCGTGCCGGTTTGCAAGAGTTGTAATTTCTTCTTCGGGCGTGATGCAGATTACGTTTTTAAATGTTGTACCGGCATTTTCCCTATAAAAAACTTCGGCTTCTGATTCTGAAAACTTTTTCTGAAAAACCTGTGTTTTTGTAAAAAATTCTGCACTGTAGGAAGCGGTACCTTTAGCATTTACTTCCGGCATTCTGAACAGGCGGACTTTTGTGTATTCACCGGCTGCCGGTTTGGAAAAAACTGCACTAAGAATCATAATTGTATTATATAGGGTCAGAAGTGGAGGTTCAATCATGATTAAGGCATTTTTATCCGTATGACATTAAACGGCATAAATACGGATCCTGACGCCGTAAACACCACTTCACGTGAAACTTCATTTTTGATATAATGTTTCACATGGGTAAAGTCATAGTTTTTGTAAATCAGAAAGGCGGTGTAGGAAAAACAACATCAGCAATCAATATTGGAGCCTACATTGCGCTTGCAGGAAAAAAAGTTCTTCTTGTGGATTTTGACAGCCAGGGTAATATGTCCAGCGGCGTAGGAGTCGGAAAAGAAAAGCCGACTGTTTATGAACTCCTTGACGGAACTTCATCAGCCGACGAGGCAATCAAGCATTCATCATTAAAGAATCTGGACGTAATAAGCGCTTCGATTGCGCTTGCAGATGCCGCAATTCAGCTTGTAGAACAGGAAAACCGCGAATATTTCTTAAGGGATGCCCTTGCCCCTGTAAAAGATAAATATGATTATATTCTTATTGACTGCCCGCCTTCACTCGGTCTGCTTACTATAAACGGTCTTGCAGCTGCCGATGATGTTCTTGTTCCCATGCAGTGTGAATATTTTGCCCTCGAGGGAGTTGGACTTTTGATGGAATCTGTAAAAACTGTTCAGCAGAAATTCAACAGTAATTTAAACATAGGCGGAATTTTCTTTACGATGTATGACAGCCGCACTCGTCTTGCTCAGGAAGTTATCATGCAGGTTAAGAGCTATTTCCGCGAAAAAGTTTTTAACACAATTATTCCGCGTAACGTACGTCTTTCTGAAGCTCCTTCACATGGAAAACCGATTTGTCTTTATGATCCGAATTGTGTAGGTGCAAAGAGTTATCAGAAACTTGCAGAAGAGGTAATTAACCGTGGGTAAATTAAGTTCAAACAGACTAGGAAGCAATGCAGACTCTGTTTTTGGAGGAAGTGTTCCTTCGGAAGAAAGAATTACACCTGTAACAACTTCTGTTGCAATTAAACCCAGACTTCCTGCCGGAGTTACTGCTGATGAAAACGGAACTCTCTGGGTAGATCCAAAACTCTTAAAGCCGAATCCGCGCCAGCCGCGTCAGTATTTTGATGAAGAGCAGCTTGCAGAACTTACGGAAAGCGTAAAAAAAGAAGGCGTGCTTTCTCCGATTATAATCGAAGATGCAGGTGACGGTACTTTTTATATCATCGCCGGTGAACGACGAACCCGTGCCTCTCGTGCTGCAGGACTGGAAAAGGTTCCGGTTCAGTTAAGAAAATATTCCGATATCAGAAAGCTCGAAGTAGCACTTGTAGAAAATATTCAGCGAACTGATTTAAACCCTGTTGAAGAAGCCATGGCCTACAGTAAGCTTATGGAAATCGGAAATCTTACACAGGACGAAGTTGCTTCCCGTGTCGGAAAAAAACGTTCGACTGTTGCAAACTGCGTTCGTCTTTTAAAGCTTCCGGAAGACATGCAACGTTCCCTTGCAGAAGGTTCCATTACTTCCGGACATGCGCGTGCTCTCTTAAGCGTTGTAAATCCACAGGATCAGCGCATTCTTTACGGAAAGATTATGGGACAGGGATTGAGCGTGCGTCAGGCAGAACAGCTTTCTCAGGAAATGAACGGCGGCTCTGCTGCAAAACCAGGTTCCGGCCCGAAGCCAAAAAATGATACGCGCGATCCTAACCTTATTGCAGTTGAACAGAAGATTCAGGATTTCTTTGGAACAAAAGTTACGCTCAAAGGAAGCTTCGAAAAAGGTTCAGTTGTAATAGAATATTTTTCTGCCGGAGATCTCGACAGAATTTATAATCTGGTTTCAAAAAAATAGAATGGGTCTTCTTGAATTCTGGAACAGCGGAATTTATAAAAGCAGGAATGCTTCAGACTGGAATACTAAAAAGTATCACAGTGTGCTTTGCTCCGAAGTTCCGGATTTTCTTGAAGATTATATTTCACTGCCTGTCTTGCAGAGACTTTCAAAAGTGAGTCTTTTGTGCGGGACAGATTTTACTCCGCTTTTTAAAAATCATTTTTCATATTCAAGACTTGATCATTCCATAGGAACAGCCCTTATCGTCTGGAACTTTACTCATGATAAAAAACAGACTCTTGCAGCCCTTTTTCATGATGTTTCGACTCCCGCTTTTAGTCATGTAAGTGATTTTAAAAACGGCGATGCTTTAAAACAGGAAAGTACGGAATCTTTTAATAAAAAAATGATTGAATCAGACATGGCGCTGCTTCTGCTTCTTAAACGGGACGGAATTCGTGCGGACGAAGTGAATGATTATCATAAGTATCCTGTTGCCGATAATGACAGGCCCGGTTTAAGTGCAGACCGTCTTGAGTACATGTATCCAAGCGGCGCTTCTATGGATAAAGTGTGGACCCTTGCGGAAATAGAAAAAAATTATTCTTCGATAAGGGTTCTCGAAAACGAAAAGGGACTTCCTGAACTTGGTTTTATTGATCTTGAACAGGCTGTTCTTTATACAGAAAAATTCTGTGAGATAAGTTTATTTCTTCAGCGCAACGAAGATAAATGTGCAATGCAGCTGATGGCAGAAATTCTTACCTGTGCCGTCGAAGAAAAAATTGCCGATGAAGAAAGTTTTTATCTTCTGGGAGAAGCAGAACTTGTTTCCCTTTTTTCTGAATATTCAAAAAAGAATCCGCATTCAAAGCTATCCCGTCTTTTTAATACTTATATAAAAATGAATCATGTAATTCATTCTGAAGTTCCGCTCGAAAACTGTTTCTGTGTTAATCTTGATGTAAAAGCCCGCTATGTAGATCCGCTTGTTAAAACTTCGGATGGAAAAGCAGTTCGTGTTTCTAAAGCGGATGCCCGTGCAGAAAAATGTATTTCTGATTTTCTTTCGTTCAGGGATACAAAATATGGCTGTGTTCCTTATGCAGAGGTTTAGCCGTGCAGTATTCAAAACCAAAGAGAATTATTTTTGCAGGCTGCAGCTTAAAAATCTTAAAGGCATTCGGTGAAGGAAACGAAACAGAAGTGGTTTCTTCCGTAAGTTTTATGAACACGATTGCACCGCGTTTTATGCCGGATCTGATTGTTACAGGTATTTCATCAGTTTATGACATCAGGGAAATAAGAAGCAGCCCCCTCTTAAAAAATATTCCCGTTCTTGTCTGCGGAGAAAATTTTCAGCAGCTGAGCAATCTTAGTTCTCTTGTAAGTTTTCCGTCTGTATTAATGTGCAATGAATGTGTTGCCCTTAAAAAAGAGTTTATAACCAGATTGAACCGCGTACTGGAAAAAAAAGAAAAATTTTCCGGAGCAAAAACCGGCTCTGTCGTAAAATATGCGCTTTTATATATGAACAAAAATGTTAATAAAAAACTTTCCCGGGGAGACATTGCAAAACATCTTGGTGTAAACGAAAGCTATCTTTCCAGAATATTTAAACAGGAAATGGGAATATCCCTCTGGAATTATCTGAATATTTTTCGTCTTTCACTTGCTTCTAAAACACTTGAAGAAAGTTTAGCCGGCATAAAGGAAGTTGCCCTTATGTACGGCTTTGAAAGCGACTCTTATTTTATAAAGGCATTTAAAAAAGAATTCGGTGTTTCTCCCGGAAAGTTCCGTCTGTCATAAAAGTATAACTCCAAAAATTCCTCCGGCAATCACTGTGAATACAGGATGAATTTTTGTTTTAAAAAGTACGCCGAGACACACTGTATAAAACGTAACTGCGTACCAGTTAATGTTCTGTAAAACTTCATTAAGGGGGAAGCCCTGCGCCTTAAAAAGAGCGAGCGTAAAAACCTGAAGCATTGCCACAAGAATAAGGCCGCTTGTTGCAGGACGTACAACACTGAATACAGTTTTTACGAGAGGCTTTTCCTGAAACTTAGAAAAGAATCTTGCAATTATTATGATAACAACGAGCGAAGGAAGAACTTCTCCGAGAGTTGCAACCAGTGCACCGGGAATTCCGTAAAGCTCCGTTCCGATGTAAGTTGCAACATTTATTCCGATAGGACCGGGTGTACTTTCCGAAACGGCAATCATGCTGTAAAACTTTTCTGCAGAAATAAGATGATACTGTTCAACAAGAGCCTGCTGCATGAAGGTTGCTGCAACAAGACCTCCGCCTATTGCAAAAAAACCGATGTATAAAAAAACAAAGAAGAGGTGAAGAAGGCTCATTTTTCTTCCTCCTTATTTTTCTTCTGTGAAGCAAGATGAATAAAACAGCCGGCCAGTGCAGAAATCAGTATGACGTATATTGTGTGAACATGAAAAAAGTAAACTGCCGAAAAGGAGCCTGCGTAGAAAAAAATGCTGTACCATTTTATAAGAGTTTTTTTGCAGAGTGTAACGGCGGAGTAAGTTAAAAGCGCTGCTACACTTACGTTGATTCCCTTAAGGGCTTTCTGAACCCAGACCAGGTCTTCGAAGTTTGCGATAAATTTTGCAATAATAGTGATTATAATCAGGGAGGGCGTTACCCTTCCAAGAGTTGCGGCAATTGCTCCGGGAATGCCGCACCGCTTGTGGCCTACAAAAGTAGAAACATTAACTGCAATGATTCCCGGAGTTGTCTGTCCTATTGCATAGTAGTTGAGCAGTTCTTCCAGGGTTGCCCAATTTCTTTTTACGGTAAGTTCACGTTCCAGAGCCGGAAGCATGGCAAGACCGCCGCCGAAAGTTACGGCACCTACTTTGAAGAAGGTTATATATAAAGTTAAAAGTTCGCGTATCATTAGAATAACAGTAATAGACTTTTGCAATCGGGTCAATTATAATTCAATTATGAAGAATACAAAAAATAATGAACTTGCAGTCTGTGGCTTTGCGGCTGTTAAAACACTCGAAAAAGTTCACCCGGAAAAAATTTCGCGTCTCTATTTTTCGGAAGAGCGTGCACCGCTGTTCGGCGGACTCTGTAAAAAACTTGCTGCTGCAAAACTTCCCTATAACAAAGTAAAGGACGAAAGCGAACTGGAAAAGCTCTGCGGTTCGGTTCATCATCAGGGAGTGGTTGCAATGATTCATACTCCAGAAATTCAGAAGCTTACAAAAGATGTTACCGCACGCTGGGCAGAAGAAAAAGAAAGTGCAATTCTTCTTGACCGGGTTGGTAATGCAAATAATCTTGGTGCCATTGTGCGCAGTGCAGCTTTCTTTGGAATTAAAAATGTGATTATCCCTGTTGATGAAGCCCAGTCATCCGTTACGACAAGTTCCTATCGTGTTGCAGAAGGCGGTATGGAATTTGTAAACATCTACAGTGTTAAATCAATTGAATTTCTTCTTGAAGACGTAAAGGACAGGCTTGTAAGAATAGGAACTTCCCTTGATGCAAAGAAAAGCGTTTCTGATTTAAAAGACCTCTGTAAAGGAAAGGGTGCAATCATTGTTCTTGGAAACGAAGAAAAAGGAATAAGCCTCGGTGTTAAGGAAAACTGTGATCATCTTGTAATAATTCCGTTTGCAGGTATGAACACGGAAAGCAGCGGACCTGTAATTGATTCCCTGAATGTTGCTCAGGCAGCCGCTGTAATTATGTACGAAATGTCACGCTAAAAATTAAATGCACCAGTCCAGGGCTCCGTCTGAAGGAAGAAGCTTTTCCAGCGTAACACTGTTCAGATAATCATTTACGGTTTTGTAAAGACCCTCCCAGAGTTTAAGCGTACTGCATTCATTCTGGCGGGGGCAGGTGTTCGTTGGGGTAGAAAGGCAAGCAACCGGTGCAAGGTCTCCTTCCGTAATGCGGAGGATTTCTGCAACCGTGTATTCAGACGGATCTCTTGCAAGTTTATAGCCGCCCTGTGGTCCCCTTACACTGTGAAGAAAACCGAACTTACTTAAGAGGGAAGTTATCTATTCAAGATACTTTATGCTGATTCCCTGTCTTTCTGAAACATCTTTTAACGTAATATATTTTGAAGGGTCCTGCTGTGCAAGATCAATCATAAATCGAAGTGCATACCGGCCTCTTGTAGATATCTTCATATTTACTCCTATTACCTACTGATATAATAGGGTAATATACAGGTTTTGTCTATAGGCGGGAAATTGGGATGCGCGGGCGAGATTCAATCAGCCTAAAAACAAATACTCATCAAAATAAACTTTAATGATTTTTCCGAGAATAAGCGTTTCGTTTATCTGAGTGCGGAGTTCATCCTTTATCTGCTGTTCGCCAAGAGAAAGAAGTTCTTTTTTTGTGTGGGAAGCAAAGTATTCAAGAATGATGGAGCGGATGCTGCGTTCTTTCTGGCAGAGTTCTTCGTAAAAAACTGTATCGCCTGCAGGATAAGAAAACCACACTCTGAGCGAAACTGAACAGAAGGCATCGTCTTCTGTTTTTACACCGGCGCGAAGTTCGCCGATTTTTGTAAAGGCATCTACTTCGAGTTTTTTCTTTCTGCTTTTCTGAATAATCTGTTCGGGACTTGGGTCGGTATGCCTCATGCCGGAAGCAAGGGAAGCTTTGCCGGAAGCAAACGCAATTACTGTTCCAAGGACGATTACGGCTCCTACTGCACCAAGTATGATAAGAAGAATTTTTTCCAGCTTCATGATTTTTCTCCGGCAGTGATGAATTCTTTTGCAATCGAAAGCGTGCGTGTGGTTGCCCTGCCTTCTGAATCAATTGAACCCGGAACGCGTGCCTTAAGTACGACGCAGTTATCGAGCCACTCTTCTTCTTCGATGGTTCCGTTTTTTCTGATGAGTTCTGCAACGTAAGATTTTTCGA
>JAGABO010000179.1 GCA_017614655.1 Treponema sp.
AATCTGCGGACCATGGTATGATCCGGAAAAAGAAGCGGCTTTTATGCATTCAACAAAAACTCAGACTGACGACATACGTATTCCTGACAGCACGTGGAGGGTAGAAATAGTATTTGATTCAACTTCGAAAAATGACATTAACCGCATTACGGAAGGCACAACTCTAGTTGCAATTAATGTCCCGAATACTTCCACCTGCTATTCTGATGCCCGGTCTGAAGGCTATTCTGAAAAAACTTCATGGCAGCATTATATCACCACAGTTGACGAAATAGAAGAACTTACCGGCCTTGATTTTTTTGCAAACCTTCCCGATGAAGTCGAAGACGTGCTTGAATCAAGGCGGTACGTTCCGTAAGGAGAGGCTTTTCCTACTTTCCTTCGAGCTTGTTTACTTCCTGAATAAATTCATCCAGGTTTGAAAACTGCTTGTAGACGCTTATAAACCTGATGTAAGCAACCTTGTCGATATCGTGAAGTTTTTTTAAGACAAGTTCTCCCAGATCTGCCGTGCTGATTTCGCGGGTGGCTTTGCCTGCATTGTAAGCTTCGTCTTCGATTTCGGCCGTAATCTGTTCAATAAGCCCCGTAGATACAGGCCTTTTTTCGAGGGCCCTTACGATTCCGTGAGAAAGCTTTTCTACGTCAAAAGGTTCTCTTCTTCCGTCTTTTTTAACAACCATAAATGGTTTTTCTTCTATGCGTTCATAGCTTGTAAACCTGTAGCCGCAGACTGTACATTCACGACGGCGCCTTATGCTTTCTCCGCCTGCCATCGTACGGGATTCAATTACCTTGTCTTCAAAACTTCCGCAGTTAGGACACCTCATCTGGAGCCTCCTTTTTTATTTGCTTTTTTCTCTTTTATTTCCTTAATTTTCTGAATTATTTCTTCCTGTTCCTTAAGGGCTTTTTCTCCTTCCGGATACATCAGTTTTGCAGCAGGGGGACGAAGAAATACTGCTGCGGGAACACACACAGAAGCCTTGGCACAGAAAAAGGGAAGAAGCCGTGCATTTTTTATAATCACCGAATAAAAATCAGAATCAGAAGCCGCAATTTCCCAGATGGAAGAAACTGCAATATATACGGCAAAAGAGGAAAGGACTGCAATGGCAGTTCTAAGCCACACAGAAACCATGGAAGGTTTTTCCCTTAAAGAAGGTTTACCACAGATAAGGCCGGAAACAAGGGCACTAAAAAAACAGGAGCACACGTAGCCTCCGTACGGAGAACTTAAAAAAGCAGACCCTGAATGATTAAACGGAAAAACCGGAAGCCCTGCACAGCCTGCAAGAAGAAAAAGGCCTGCAGAAGAAGCTCCCTGAATTCCTCCCGTAACGGCACCTGCAAAAACTGCAGCGGCATCGGATACGCTTAAAAAACCTGATTCAAAACTTCCGGAAGAAAATACAGAAGCCAGGGTAATGAGAAGGGCAGAGATTAATGTAAAAGAGGAACGTATGGTTCTTCTTAGCCGGAGTTCAGACATCAGCTCTTCCTTTTAGCCGGAGCTTTTTTAGAGGCAGAAACGGTTTTACCGGGTGAAGTTTTTTTAGCTGCCTCTTTTTTTACCACAGGTGCTTTTTTTTCAGAAGCTGTTTTTTTTGCCGTGTTTTTTCCGGAAGCCGGTTTATTTACGGATGTTTTTTCTGACTCTTTTTTTACAACGGTCTTTTTATCCGCTGTTTTTTTAGAAGTATTTTTCTTTTCGGAAACAGACTTTGCTTTTACAGAAGAAGTTTTTTTCTTTTCCGGGACAGCCTTTTCTTTTGCAGGTACAGCCGGAGAATCAGCTTTGTCCTTAGGTTCAGCGGAAAGAGCGGAATCAGTTACGGAATCAGCGTCAGAAATATTTCCTTTTTTTATCGAAACATTTATTTTTACTGCAAACGGAATTTTTAAGATTCTCTTTAGTTTTTCGAAGTATGCATCCTTGAGCACGAAGAAAAAGAAAAGTGCCATAACTGCATAAGCTGCCCAGTCGCCGTATTTTGAATAAACAGTCGGCTTTCTTTCGTAAACCGGAACGCTTACTGCCATTGAGCTTTCGGTAAATACGGGAAGGTCTGCCATTATTTTTCCGTTTGGAAGAATTACTGCCGAATAGCCTGAATTGCAGCAGCGTACCATTGTAGTTCTGTACTGGATTGCTGCAAAACTTGCTGCCGCAAAATGCTGATATTCTGCACTCGGTTTTTTGCTCCAGGAGTCGTTTGTAATGTTCATGAACACTTCGCTTCCGGAATTGTAAAGCGGTGTAAGTACATCAGAAAAAGAGTCTTCAAAGCAGACGGGAGTCGTAAACCTTACGAAAGCACGCGGATTTTCCCTTTTATTTGTGATAAAGTGCCGCGTTTCGTCATAATCCCTTTTTCCTTCTTTATCGAGGTTTATTGATGTAAAAACAGGCTGTCCGTATTCAAGCGGAGTTTCTTCGTTTTTAAACTCAGAGACGGGAATCTTAAACAGCACAAACTGATAGCCCGGAGTCCAGCCGGAAGAACCGTAATGAACCAGATCATGCATTATGTATTTCATGACGGCAGTTTCTGAATACGGAATTTTTTCTGCAAAGGGAACGAGGTGCATTTTTGAAAAGAAACCTGAATATTCTCCGTCTGAATCAAAAAGTACTGCAGAATTTGAATTGTGCTTTTCTTTTTTGTTTACAAGGGTTTCTCCGCCGATTAAAAACGGAATCTCCTTTGATTTTATGTAAGAGGAAAGACTTTCTTTCTGCGGGAAACTTTCATAATGATGTCTTGCCTGCGGAAATTTTCTTCCGAGAACTCCTTAACTCCAGAGTACAAGGTCGCACTTAAGGTTCTGTTCTTCAAAGGCATCCAGG
>JAGABO010000019.1 GCA_017614655.1 Treponema sp.
ACGCTGATGTTATCGTCTACATTGGCTGCGGCGAGCGCGGCAACGAAATGACCGACGTTCTCACCGAATTTCCGGCTTTGATTGACCCGAGAACCGGCCGCTCTTTAATGGAAAGAACCATTCTTATTGCAAATACTTCGAACATGCCGGTTGCAGCCCGCGAAGTTTCGCTTTATTCGGGAATTACAATTGCAGAATATTACCGCGACATGGGGCTTCATGTTGCAATCATGGCAGACTCTACTTCCAGATGGGCAGAAGCCCTGCGTGAACTTTCGGGCCGCATGGAAGAAATGCCTGCCGAAGAAGGCTTCCCGGCTTATCTTCCGACACGCCTTGCAGAGTTTTACGAAAGGGCAGGCCGCGTAACGGCTTTATGCGGACAGGAAGGTTCAGTTTCCGTAATCGGTGCAGTTTCTCCTCCGGGAGGCGACTTTTCTGAACCCGTTACCCAGCATACAAAACGTTTTATCCGCTGCTTCTGGGCACTGGACCGCGAGCTTGCAAACGCACGTCATTATCCTGCAATCGGCTGGATAGAATCATATTCAGAATACGCAGGCGAAATAAAAGGCTGGTGGGATAACGTAGATCCGCGATGGGCAAAAATAAGAAGTTCGGCTCTGGAACTTTTAAAGAGGGAACAGAGGCTTTTACAGATTGTACGCCTTATCGGAGCTGATTCGCTTCCTGCTTCGGACCGGCTTGTGCTGATTGTTTCGGAGATGATTAAAAACGGCTTCCTTCAGCAGAATGCCTTTGATGATGTGGATCAGTATTCGGTTCCGGAAAAACAGATTCTTCTTCTTTCCCTCATCATGGATTTTTATACGGCTTCCTGTGAGCTTATAAGTGCCGGATGTCCTCTTTTAAGAATTTCTGAACTTCCGGTAAGAAACGAAATTGTCCGTGCAAAATCAGCGGTAAAAAACGAAGATACGAAAGCTTTTGCAGAAATAAAGGCTCATCTTGATTCCCAGATGTCAGAGTTAATGCGTACTTACAGAAAAGAGGCGGTTTTATGAAAGGAATAGAGTACAGAGGACTTTGCGAAGTTGACGGACCTGTTGTTGCCGTAAGAAAAGTTCCTTCCTCTTTTTATGGCGAAGTTGTTTACGTCCGGGACAAAAACGGAGAAAAACGCACCGGCCGCATAATTGACCTGGATGAAGAATTCGCTGTTGTTCAGATTTTCGGAACTACTTCAGGACTGGATCTTAATTCATCATCTGTAGAATTTCTTGATGAACCGATGGAACTTCGGGTTGGAAAAGGACTCCTCGGAAGAATCTTTAACGGACTTGGAAAACCGATAGACGGCTTTCCTGAAATCATTTCTTCAAAAAAAGTAAATGTAAACGGAAACCCGATTAATCCGTACGCACGTGTTTATCCGCGTGACTTTATTCAGACCGGCATTTCATCAATAGACGGAATGAACACCCTTATCCGCGGACAGAAGCTTCCGATTTTTTCGGGCTCGGGACTTCCACACAACAGGCTTGCAGCTCAGATAATCAGGCAGGCAAAGCTCCGCGGTAAAGACGAAGAGTTTGTTATGGTTTTTGCAGGCATGGGAATCAAATACGACGTTGCACAGTTCTTCAAGCATACTTTCGAAGAATCCGGCGTTCTTTCAAAAGTCGTCATGTTCCAGTCCCTCGCAGATTCTCCGTCAATAGAGCGAATCATCACTCCGCGGTGTGCACTTACTGCCGCAGAATATCTTGCCTATGAATGCGGAATGCACGTTCTTGTCGTAATGACCGACATGACAAACTACTGCGAAGCCCTGCGCGAAATTTCTACAACCCGCGGTGAAGTTCCGGGACGCAAAGGTTATCCGGGCTATCATTATTCAGACCTTGCAGAGCTTTACGAGCGTGCAGGAAAGATTCAGGGTTCGGAAGGTTCAATCACGCAGATACCGATCCTTACAATGCCCAATGATGATATTTCGCATCCTATTCCGGACCTTACCGGCTACATTACCGAAGGCCAGATTGTCTTAGACAGGGACATGTCTTCAAAAGGAATGTATCCTCCGGTTTCGGGGCTTCCTTCTTTGAGCCGTCTTATGAAGGACGGAATCGGTGAAGGAATGACGCGCGAAGATCATTCGGCTGTTTCGAGTCAGCTTTTTGCTTCGTACAGTAAGGTTAAGTCAATCAGAAATCTTGCTTCAATTATAGGAGAAGAAGAACTTGGTGAACTGGACCGCCTCTACCTTAAGTTCGGCAATGAACTTGAAGAAAAATTTTTTACTCAGGGTGAATACGAAAACCGCTCCATCGAAGAAACCCTTGATATCGGCTGGAAAATTCTTTCCATACTTCCGCGGGAAGAACTTTACAGAATCAAGAGTGAATTAATCGATAAATATCTTCCCGAATCAGAAGGTGAATAAAAGTTATGGCAAAGCTTAACATTGCGCCTACAAAGTCAAATCTCCTTGCAATAAAAGAGCAGCTTTCGGTAAGTACGCAGGGTTACGATCTTCTTGAGCAGAAGCGCGAAATTCTTGTAATGGAACTCATGCGCATTGTAGACAAGGTTAAGCTTCTGGAAAAAGAAATCGACCGGTGTACTCAGAAAGCGTACCCTGCCTTAAAGAACATGCTCATGGCAATCGGCGGTGACAGTGCAGAACGCATTGCTCGCGGAGTAGACTATAAGTTTGAGCTTACAAAAAAGAACGTGTCCCTTGCCGGCCTTCAGTTTGAATCAATTGACGTAGTCCTTCCGAAGAAAAAACTTTTTTCTTCATTCATGGGAACCTTTCCCGACAGCGATCATGTCATGACGGATTTTTTTGAACTTCTTTCTATCCTTACTCAGATGGCTTCGATAAGAACCGTTGCGTGGCGGCTTGCAGTAGAAGTTAAGAAAACCCAGCGCCGTGTAAATGCACTGGACAAAATGGTCATTCCTCAGGACAGGGAAACCGTAAAATACATAGAAAGCGTACTCGAAGAAAGGGAACGCGACAACACGTTCGTGCTCAAGTCACTAAAAAAAAGGAAGGAGGCTAAATGATAAATCCGCTCATTCAGAAAGTCGTTGCAGCATACAGCGGCTCTGCCTCTTCCCGGCGTGCCGTGCTTTACGGAATTATTCTTTCAAAGCAGTACAAATGCTCCCTTAAAGTTGTCTATGTTGTAGATACTGCTGCAATAAAAATGCTTACGTTAAATAAGTTTATGGTTGCTCCCGAAGGCAAAAAAATAAAAGAGCATCTTATGGAAGACGGAAAGCGCGAACTTGAATACGTTGCTTCCCTTGCAAAATCAAAGGCTGTAGAAATAGAAACCGAAATCCGCGAAGGGGCAGTCTGGTCAGAAATAATTTCATGTGCCGATGAATCCGGTGCAGACCTTATTCTTCTTGGAGGAACTTCTTCCGTACAGGCTCTTTCTTCCATAGGACATTCTGTTGTCGGAAGGCAGGATGCAGAAATCATCGGAAGTGCACACTGCAGCGTAATGGCAGTCCGCGAAAAAAATATAGAAGACCTTTTTAAGATGCTGTGATTGTGATATAATCGCCCGTGAAATTCAATTTACAATAAGAGGAATATCATGATTGAACGTAACGAAGGTTTTGCAAATCTTTCTGCCGGTTATCTTTTTCCGGAAGTTGCAAAAAGACGCCGTGAATATCAGGCAAAGCATCCTGATGCAAAAATTATAAGTCTTGGAATCGGAAATACAACTGAACCGCTTACTCCCCACATTTCAAAAGCAATGGCCGACTATGCAAAGGCTCTTGGAACTGCAAAGGGTTACTCAGGTTATGGAGACGAGCAGGGAAACACGGAACTCCGCGCAAAAATCGCAGAGGTTCTTTATAAGGGAATGGCTTCTGCTGATGAAGTATTTATTTCTGACGGAGCTAAGTGTGACATTGCCCGCATTCAGACTCTCTTTGGAAGAAAAGTAAAAGTTTCCGTTCAGGATCCGGCTTATCCGGTTTATGTAGACGGAAGCGTCGTTGCAGGTGCTGCTGGAAAAAGCGGAAAGAACGGTTATAAGGGAATTACATATCTTCCGTGTACTGCAGAAAACAAATTCTTCCCTGAACTCGAAAAGATTCCGGAAAACTCACTCATATATTTCTGCTCTCCCAACAATCCGACGGGAGCATGTGCAACAAAGGCACAGCTTAAGAAGCTCGTTGACTATGCAAACAAAAACGGCTGCATCATCATCTTTGATGCCGCTTACTATGCCTTTATCCGCGACGAAAAACTTCCGCGTACAATTTACGAAATTCCCGGAGCAAGAAAGTGCGCAATCGAAATCAACTCCTTTTCAAAGCTTGCAGGCTTTACGGGAGTACGCCTGGGCTGGTCTGTAGTTCCTTCTGACGTTAAGTTTGCAGACGGTACTCCGGTTAAGCAGGACTGGAACCGCGTAATGACAACCCTCTTTAACGGTGCTTCAAACATTGCTCAGGCCGGCGGTCTTGCAGCCCTTGATAAGGAAGGCCAGAAAGAAACTAAAGCCCTCGTTGACTATTATCTTGAAAACGCAGCGCTCATGAAGGAAGCCCTTACAGGCAAAAACTTTAAGGATGCAGGCGTAAAGGTTTACTATACCGGTGACTCTCCGTATCTTTGGGTTTACTTTCCGGGATGGAAGAGCTGGGATATCTTTGACAGGATTCTTGATGAATGTAATGTTGTTACTACACCGGGAAGCGGATTCGGTCCGGCTGGAGAAGGGTATCTTCGTTTTTCAAGCTTCGGACACAGAAAAGATGTAACCGAAGCCTGCAAACGTCTTTCTAAATTTACTTTCTAGAACTGCGTTTTAAATCCGACGGTTCCCATAAGCGATGAATGTATGTCATTTTTAAGATTGAATACATTCACCGTAAAGGAACCGTTCATTGTTCCGCCGAGTACAGGGACAGACAGGAACGGAGTAATATAAAGCTTCATGTCCCAGTTCTTGATTGCCTTAAAGTCCTTCTTAAATTCTTCCAGGTCTGCATTTGTTACCATGTAAGAACTGTGTATTCCAAAAGTAAAGTTTGTATTTCCGATATAAAGGTTGTCCGTAACTGTGCATAAGTTTACGCCCAGAAGGTTGTTTATAGTTGAATCAGAATTGATGATTTCCTTAAGGTAAAGCATGTCGTCTGCGCTGTCTCTGGGCAGGTTGAATAATGCCAGGTGAATCTGAGCTTTTCTTAAGTGGAAGCGCGGTTCAAGATAAAAGTAAAGGTCGCTGAAGGAAATTGTCTTTTTTGAATTTTCTGATGATGAAGCGAGTACAAAGTCTGTAAATCCACCCTGTGCAAAGAGTGAACTTGTGTACCTGTTTCCGAGAAGAATGTTAAATCCTGCGTGAAGCTGAACTTCCTGAATAAGAAGCACAACGTCGTTTCCGTTTGCATCCGTGTTTTCCAGCGGGAATCCGACACCTGCAGAAAGATCAAGTGTAAGATTCGGGAAAAGCCGAGCAACCCTTATATCTGCATTAAGGACTTTTCTTGTTTCTTCTGCAAAGGTCTGCTTATTCATGTAAGCGTAAATTGCTGCTGCTCCTGAGTTTTCGGGATGATAAACATAGGAAATTCCTGTTCCGTAGAAGGGATAAACCGAGGCTCCGCTTAAACTGTGCCAGCTTTCCGTAAAACGTGCTCCGATCGGCTGGATTCCGAACTGTCTCTGAAGGAAGATGTCAGATCCGATCGGTTCAAAGCTTCCCATAAAGAGGGTAAAGTAGTGGCTTGATCTGTATGTGCTGAGTTTAAATGTTGCAGAAACTTCTCCCAGATTAAAGAATGCATTTTCGCTTTCTGATTCTTCAAAAAGGTTAGAATCAACAAGATCCTGGGTGGCCATATAAAACTCTGCCCTCAGAAGAAGGTTTCCAGAAAAGTCGAGCTGGCCCGAAAAGAAAGATTCCATCCTGAATTCTGCATCAAAATCTTTTCTGTCTTTGTCGTGGGCTATATCACCCAAAAATCCGGCATAACCGGAAAAAAACGGCATATCAAAAGAAAAAGCTGCTGTCCCTGCTAAAAAAAATGCAAGTATGAAAATTATTTTTTTCACAAATTCCCCCGTCAGCTGCATATTATAACCGGAATGTAAAAGTCCCGTAAAGCACCTTCTGCATTATCGGCATAACAGGGTAAATACTTAATTTTACGCAGAAAACCGGTATTCTTTTTTTGAATTTTAGTATAAAAAAGTATACAGTTATTTTTATATCCGGGCTAAATATAAAAAAAAATGCGTTTCTGAGTAAAAAAAAAAGTTCAGACTTGACTTATGAAAATAACCGATTAAAATATTATGTATGAGTGATTATCTTGACGCCAATAACGAAGAACTTCTCAAAGATTTTTTTGCCGAAGCTGAACAGCAGGTAGACAGTCTTGAGAGTAATATTCTTGTCATCGAGAACGACCCTACTAATCATGATGCTATCGATGAAATTTTCCGTGCAGCACATACCCTTAAGGGAGGCGCTGCAACTGTAGAGATGGCTGAACTTGCAGAATTCTGTCATGATGTAGAGGATCTTCTTGATGCTCTGCGCGGCGGTCTTGTAGATGTTTCAGAGCCTATCGTTGATGTTCTTCTTACTTCCATAGATACAATCAAGGGAATGCTTGAAGCCCGCTCAAACGGAACTATTTATCAGGATGATATTACTCCGCTTATAAAGAGTATAAAATCCTATATTCCGGCAAAGGGAGAGAAAAAGAAGAAAGCAGCTGCTCCAAAAGTAGAGGCAGTCGAAAAGAAACCGGAACCAAAGCCAGTTGTTAAGGAAGCGCCTTCTTCCGCACAGTCTGCTGCTCCTGTTTCTTCCGGTACAATGCTGCCTGTTCCTCCTCTTTCAGAAGCTGAATATAACGAACTTAAGGAGGCTTGTGTCGAAGAGCAGGCTCTCTGGAGTGTAAACGTTACTTTTGATGAAACAAATCCGATGAACAGTGTCGGTGGAATTCAGGTTTTTGCAGCCCTTAAAAATGTCGGTACCGTTCTGAAGACAGTACCGGATTTTGAAGCTCTTTACGAAGATGAATTTCATCAGCAGGTTATTTACTATATCTCTTCGGCTTCTACTGCAGCAGAAATCGAGGATATTGCATTCCTGAATGATGTTACGCTTGGTGTTGATGCCCGTAAGGTTGATTCACCGTTTGCCGTTCAGGAAGAAGAAGCTGTTCCACAGCAGCAGATTTTTGTTCCGGTTCAGGATGAAAAGGAAGAAGCTTCCTCTGAAGAACATTTCTCTGTTCCTGCAGAAAAGAATGTTCAGTCGGCAAAGACCAGTGCTCCTCAGCAGGCTGCGCATACGGCGGCTCAGACGGGTTCAATACTCCGCGTAGATTCAAAGCGCGTAGATAACCTTCTTAACCTTGTTTCGGAAACTGTTATTACTAAGGCTGCATTCAATCAGAACGGACTTCAGCTTGCAGACCTTCAGGTAAAACTTCAGGCTCTTAATGTTCAGTATAAAGAAAAATACCGCCAGCTTACGGAGTTTATTCCCAAGATGTACGAGAATCTGCAGAAGGGAACTCCTCTTAAGGACGTAAAGCAGCAGTTTATTGATCAGTACGGCAAGATGGCAGGCTGGTTCGATTCATTTGAATCAGAATTCAAGTCGTCATCAACAAAATACAGGGCTACAACTCAGAATCTCGGACGCATTTCCGGTGAACTTCAGGAAGGCGTAATGAAAATCCGAATGGTTCCGATCGGTACAATCTTTAACCGTTTCCCGCGTGTTGTGCGTGATTTAAGCCGTGATTTAGGCCGTAAGATAAACCTTATTATCGAAGGTGAAGATACGGAACTCGACAAAACAGTTGTAGATGATCTTCTTGATCCTATCATGCACTGTATAAGAAACTCCGTAGATCATGGAATTGAACCCCCGGATGTTCGTAAGTCTCTTGGAAAAGACGAAACGGGAACCGTTATTCTCCGTGCTGCAAACGAAGGTAACATGATTGTTATTGACGTTATTGATGACGGTGAAGGTATTAACGTAGAAAAAGTAAAAGAGAAGGCTATAAAGAAAGGACTTATTTCTCCGAATAAGCAGATTTCTAATCAGGACGCATTTAACCTTATTTTCCTTCCGGGCTTCTCTACTAGCGATAAAATTTCAAATGTATCCGGACGCGGTGTAGGTCTTGATGTTGTAAAGACCATGATAGAAAAACTTAAGGGAACAATCACTGTTACCAGCGAAAAGAACAAGGGTTCCAGGTTTTCAATCAGACTTCCGCTTACACTTGCAATTATTCAGGGACTTCTGGTACGTGTCGGAAAAGAAGTTTATTCAATTCCGATTTCGAATGTTATCGAAAGTCAGCGCGTAAAGCTTGATACAATCAACACAATCGACAACTATGAGGTTCTTAATGTGCGCAACGAGGTTATTTCCATACTGCGCCTGAACCGCCTGTTTAACATAAAAAAATCGGACGAGGGCGAATTCTGCTTTATTGTTATAGTGGGTTCTCAGGAAAAGAAAATCGGTGTCATGGTTGATGCCCTGATTGGTGAAGAGGATGTTGTTATTAAGCCTCTGCATGATCAGTTTACTTCTTCTCCTGGAATTGCCGGTGCTTCCATACTTGGTGACGGTTCTGTTTCTCTCATTATTGACGTAAGTCAGCTTTTGGATTTGGGCGTAAAGCTTGAGCTTAGTGCCCAACAGCAACGTGAAGAAGCAATTAAAAACTCGCTCTAAGGAAAGGTAAATGGCAACGATTAACGACAAACTTAGCATTCTTGCAGGTACAACTGAATCTTCTCAGGCACTCACTACGGATCAGTTGAATGAGGAAAAGAGAAAGGTTGCTGCCGTTGATTACAAGATGGTAACTTTTTCTCTGAGCGGCAAAGATTATGCCATCGATATCATGAGGATAAAGGAAATTGCAAAGGCGGGACGCTTTACTTATGTTCCGAATACGCTTCCTTTTGTCATAGGTGTTTACAATCTTCGTGGTGATATCATTCCGATAATTGATTTAAGGCTTTTCTTTAACATAGAAGTTCCTGAACGTGAAGACAACACTTTGGAAAATATGCTGATTATAACCACCGGAGACCAGATCTTTGGAGTTGTTGTTGATGTAATAGACAAGGTTGTCGGAATTCAGAAATCTTCGATTCAGCCTCCTCATCCGCTTTTCGGTGACATAAACATTAAATATATTTACGGTGTTGTAGAGGCAGAAAAGCGCCTGTATGTTCTTCTTGATGTTGACAGGATTTTCGGCATGCGTTCTCCGGAAGAGGAGCGTAAACTTGCAGAAAATGCCATGAATCAGATGAAGATGAGGCAGGCAGCCGCAATAGCCGCAGAACAGCAGCGCGAAAGTTCAAAAGCTGCCGGCGGAAAAAATAAGGCTACAGAGAAGAAGCCGGCCGAAGAGCCTGTTAAAAATAAAGAAGAAAATTCTGACCTTAATTTTGTTGCTGATTCACTTAATAACTTCAGAAAGTTTGTGGTTTCTCCTGTAAATGAAGAGTGGGTTAAAAACCGCTACAAGGAATGGTCAAAGGAAAGAGGTGCAGAGCGGACTCAGCTGCAGTCAGAAGCAGATGCAGATCTTTTCCTGAATACCTTTTATTCTGAATGTTCATCTGCCTGGTGGACGGAAGAGTTTGCTTCTAAGATAGAAAAAGCACTTCCCGATAATTCGGCAAAAAATATTGTTGTATGGAATCCGGGCTGCGGAAAAGGATACGAAAGTTATTCGCTTGCATGTATCTTAAAGAAACGCTATCCGGATGCAAAAATCAGGATATACAGTCACGATGTTGATCTTCTTAATATTTCTAATGCGCCTCTTATGATGATTTCGGATAAGGCTGCGTCGGACTGGTATGAACCTTTTGTAACAAAAACAGTCAGCGGTGATTTTACATTTACTAAAGAGATAAAAGATAGTATAATGTTTGAGTACCACAACTGTGTTAATGCTAATAATCTGCCGCCTATCGACATTGTTTTTGCAAGAGATCTGCTTTCGTTCCTTCCTGAAGTTTCTCAAAACACTCTGCTTACGGAATTCGGCGAGAAATTAAAAGGAAACGGCGTTATATTTGCAGGCGCCAACGAAAGAATTCAACTTCCCGGATGGACATTAAAGGATTCTTCCGGAGTTGCAGTTTACATGAAATGAGGGGAATCTAGGAGAGAGATTTGATTCTTCTACCGGAAACCCAGAAATGCTTAGTATAATGGTCCAGGGGGATTGTGAATGAGAGTAGAGTACATTAACCCATTTGTAGAAACGTCCTATAAGGTTCTTAAGGAAGTTTTAGGTGGTGCGGATGTAAAACGTGGAGACTTGTATCTAAAATCAACAGCGATGCCTGTTATGGGTGTTGCAGCTCTTGTTGGTTTGGCCGGCGATGTAGAAGGTCGTGTTCTTTTTGACATGACTTACGAAACTGCCCTTAACATAGCCTCTGCTATGAATATGGAAAAACTTGCCGAATTTGATGATTTGGCAAAGGCTACAATCAGTGAACTTGCAAACCTGATTACTGCTCAGGCTGTAACAAAGCTTCATGAGCTTGGCTTTAAGTTTGACCTGACACCGCCGACTCTCTTTGCCGGAGAGAAGATGGAAATCGCAGCTTTGGGTGGCACAGATCAGAGTGTAGAAGCTTTGATTGTTCCGCTTGTTACAGATTGCGGAAAAATAGAAGTCAACGTCGCTATTCGCGAGCGTACATAAAGGAGTACAGAAGATGAAGACCAGAGAAGATTTTCCTTCGATTAACGAGCGTCCGCCAGAGGGTGTAAAACTTGACGGCACAAAATTCCGCGTCCTTGTAGTTGATGATTCTATGTTCGTTGCAAAACAGCTTACTCAGATTCTTTCAAGCGACGGCTACGAAATTGTTGCAACTGCTCAGGATGGAAAAGACGGCGTTGATAAGTACAAGGAACTCTGCCCGAACGTAGACCTTGTTACTATGGATATCACAATGCCGCGCATGGACGGAATCACTGCTCTTGAACAGATTATGGCTTTCGATAAGAATGCCCGCGTTGTAATGGTAAGTGCACTTGGAAAAGAGGAACTCGTAAAGAAGTCCCTTCTTAGCGGTGCAAAGAATTACATCGTTAAACCTCTTGACCGCAAGAAGGTTCTTGAGCGTATTGCTGCTGCTCTAAAATAGTGTTTACGTCACTAAATAAATTCCCGGGTGCTGCCTATGGTATCCGGGATATTCTTGTTTTAAAGGAGGCATTATATGGTTGATTCAAAAATTATCCTTGAAGCTGTAGGTTATATCGGATCTGCGTTTGTTGTTATTTCGATGCTTATGACATCGGTTGTTAAGTTAAGGCTTATAAATGCGGCAGGAAGCGTAATTTCTATTATCTATGCAGCAATTGTGGGTGCTTATCCTCTGGCAGTTATGAATTTCTGTCTGGTTATTATAAATACAGTAAACCTCATTAAACTTTTTAAGAGCAAGAAGGACTATTCGATTATAAAAGTAACTTCCGGTGATGCTTACCTTAAATACTTTATTGATTCATACAGGGATGATATTGCTTCTTTTTTCCCTGACGCAGATATTTATGCTTCATATCCGGATTCCTATATTATCTGCAGGGGAAGCGAAAGTGTCGGCATTATGCTTGGAAAAGAAAAGGATGGAACAGTTGAAGTACGTGTTGATTACGCTACTCCAATGTACCGTGACTGTTCTGTCGGTAAATTCCTTTATTCTGCACTTTCACGTTCCGGTGTAAGAAAACTGTCTGTAAATTCTCCTTCGGAAATGCACAAAGTTTATTTAAAGAAGATGGGCTTTATTAACTCAGGAATTGCATACGAAAAACTTCTTTAGAAAGAGTTAAAAAAAATCCGAAAACTAAGGAATCAGATTCATGAACTATAAGTTTAATTTCCTTAGTTTTCGGAATCAGCATTTTGAAAATATCCGGATATTTTACTGACTGTTTCCAGATTTCTTTGTAATCTTTTTAAGCCATGAAGAGAACTCCGTTCCGCTTACTTCTTTTTCGGGTCGGAATGATTCTCCGTCTTCGAGATTTATGATTTCTTTTTCGATACATCCGAGTACAGCATCAAAATCTTCTGAATAAGTTTCGACATCATTTACAGGAGATGGAAGATTATTTTTTCTGTAAAAGTCTGAATATTTTGTTTTTCCGTTTTCATCTGATACAAGATTCCAGAGAAATCGTGCTCCGATTATTCTGTCGGCTTTTGAGTCTTTTGTAATTTTCTGTTCGCCTTCTCCGGATGCAGCTTCAAACAGTCTGTTTGTTTCTGCTTTAGAAAACAGTTCCCTCTCGGAAAGTTTTTTACCTTTAGTTATTTCATCAAGCAGGCCGGAAAGATCCTGCGAAAGAAGAAGCATCTGTCCTGCTGTAAGTGACGGCTTTTTTAAAAGTTCTACAGTTGCTTTTGATTCTGTAGAAAAGTCATGATCCTTTGAAGCGATGGCTGCATCACGTACTTCTCCGTAATTATTGGCATAGAATTCCGGAAGATGAAGAAATGCTTCTTCAAACTTTGCAGCACTTTTTGCAAACTTTCCTTCGTGGTAGAGAATAACTGCGTGTTCAAGAATAAGAAGTCCGTTTTCGTTGCTTCCTGATATTACGTCTTCATCAGTAATGTCTTTTATAATGCCAAGCCTGCTTCCGAGAATGAGGGTCTGCGAATCACCTTTTGATTCTTCCAGCGAAAGATTGTAGTTTTTCTTTGCTTCTCCGGTTTTTCCTTTTATAAGGAGAAGCCTTCCTTTCTGTGCATAAAGACGTGCAGCAATTGCTTTGTTCATACCCAGATTCTGGAGACTGTCGTCTATATTTTTAATAAGCCTGTCGCATTCCTTATAGAGATCTTTTTTATCCATTGTTCCCATGATGTCTTTTGCATCAATAAAGGAAATGTATTTTTCTGTGTAACCGATCTCTTCTGTCTGAACCTGAGCATCCGTAGACATGATCACGTCATTCTGAAGTGTGCGGCATGAAAAGAAAAGACATGCTGCAGAAATAAGTACAAGATTTTTCTTTAAACTGAATAACTTCATTTTTTATCCTCCGTCTGATTAGTTAAGGTTCCATGCACAAAGTGTTTCGTCAAGCGAAAGACAGATGCATTCATTCTGGCGGTCACCGTTTAAATCTGCAAAGCAGGCATTCCCGTAACCTGATACCGGATAACCGTAGACAAGTTCAAGTTCCGGAGTAAATGCATATATAAGGTTAGACCCCGGTGAAACATAAATGTTTTTCTGTGCCGAAAGGAATATACCGCTGGAGGCATTTCTTATGGAAGGAATCTTTACGTTTTCTATGTTTCCTTCAAAATCAATTCTAGAAAGGAATCCGTCTTTAGAAAGAACATAGAAAAATTTTCCGTCTGTAACAGGAGGGGCAAAGAAGACGCCGTCGAGCTTAACAGATGATTCCTGTATAAGTTCATCATCTTCCCAAATACAGAAATTTCCGTTCTGAGAGATAAAGGCTGTATAAAGTTTTTTACCTTCCTGTGCAACTGCAGGTGGACCAAATCCAAGAGACGGAACAGGCATGTAGAATGTTTCCTGAAGGGTAGAAAGCGAAACAGCAATCAAACTTCCCATAAAACTCTTGTCGTAGAAGACTGCATAATCTTTTGTAACGGCCGGTGCGCTTTTTATTGAACCGGAAATTTCGATCGAGGACTGTGTTACTTCGCCTTTAACATTTACAAAAGCTATATTGCCTTTTTCATCGCAGACGATAAGTCCATCTGCAGTAGAAGCAGTTCCGTTGTGAATATCCTGTTTAACTGATATCGGGAAGCCCGGACAGAGTTCAAGATTTTTATTAAAGAGATACACGGTTCCGTTTGAAGTTGCAGCCCAGAGAACTCCCTTAGAACTTTTTGAATCAGTAATAAAAACTTTTTCGTTTTTAGGAAGACCTTCAAATTCGTATGATGTAACTTTTGTTGACGGAAACTGCATCATTTTTAAGTTTGATTTTCCGTCGAGGAAGAAAACCTGATTTTCTCCCTGAATAAGGTTTCCGTCTGTGCGGCCTGTCTGAACAGGGAAGCCCGGAACTTTTTTTACATCAAGAATGTGACTGGAAACAGCTTCCAGTTTTATTCTGATTTCTTTTGGTGAAGTTTCTACATCGAGGCGGCCCAGTGAGTAGAGTTTGAGTGCATCCGAAAGACTGCGCTTGCTTTTTATGAAGAACGGAATGCTTCTTTCCAGATTGTAGAAAAGGCTTACAGCTGAGTTTTCTTTTGCTGATGTTGAAACTGATATAAAGTTTTCGTTAGCCGTAAGAAACTTTTTCTCGCGGGATGCTGAATAAAGGGCAGCAAGTGTTTCGGGGTTTTCTGAAAAATAAATAAAGCCGGAGTTTACAAAGTAGTAGGGAGACGGAATCTGAACGTCAAAAAGGGCTGTGATATTCTGAAGAAAATCAGGAAGCATAATACGGGAAAGCCTTACTCCATCAAGAATGAGGCTTGCATCGTTTTTAATGATGATAGAACTGATGAACCTTTCGAATACATTTTCCCTCTGCATTTCGTCACGTACTTCGAGTGCGAATACAGGATCATTAAAGCCTTCTATTCCCATTACGGCAAATTCTTCACCTGTCCATGAGAAAATCATTTCATCAAGACTGAGCGAGAAAATCATCCTTGAAAGTGAATCACCTTTATTCCAGAGGGCATCTGCATTCTGTGAGGGAGGGAGATTTTCAAAGGCAGCTTCCTTCATTTCTTTAAGGCTTCCTGCGTTCAGGAGAGTATAATACTGAACGTTCTTTGGAAAGAGACGGAGAAGGGAACTTTCGTGCGGCATTCTTTCTGCAAGTGAATGAAGTTTTGTTTTTTGTTCTGCTTCGCTGTTAAGGGGAAGACTTGCTTCTATGCTTATTTTTTCATTTGTTATGTCGAGTATGATTTCCGAGAAAGAGTTTTCTGCAATTGCGTTAGTTAGTTTTTCGATTGCCGGATTTCCTTTTGCAGCATCTTTTGCAAACGAAAGACTGTCTGTAACTATTTTAATGTTACGGTCTGTCTTTTTTGTAAGTAGTTCACGCTGTTGATCAGTGTAAGTGTCGCTGTCGGTTGTGATTGCAATTCTAAGAAGATTCTCGCTGGAGCTTACAAGAAGCAGGTTTCTGCATGGTGTAATGTATATTGGAGCTGAACCGTCCGTGCTGTATTCAAAGAATGATGTTGAACTGTTGTAGGAAAAACCGTCCGTAAGATTCATTCCGCGTACTATATACTGTCCTGCTCTTGTGAACAGAGAAAGATAACTTAGATCAAGTGTGACCATATAATCAAAACCGCCGTTTTCTGTTTTGTAAAGGGCAAGGTCGGCTTTTCTCTGTGCAAGGAATGAAACAAATTTATTTGTTCTTAAAGATGAAGCACGTGCATCCATAAATGCACCTCTTACCGGTGCCATGGTTTCTCCGGTAAGAAGAAGGTCTGCAGCCTGGAGATCAAGCAGCGGTTCTGCTGCATTCCAGAGTGATGGTGTACTTATATATACAGAAAAACCACCGGGAAGAACAGAGAGAACCTTCTTTCTGTGTATTGCGGAAAAGACACCTCCCAATATAAGGAGAAGCATAAAAGACAGCACTATGTAAAGCACTGATTTTAAAATACGCACCGGAATGCTTTTTTTCTTCTTGTTGTCGTTAGTTTGTGTTACGTTTTCCATAACGTGAATTATAGTCTGTTATTGCAAAAAATTAAAGTGTCAGAGGCAGTAACGCGACCAGTAAAATCCGAATGATAACGAAAACTCATAAAAAAAAGGGGCTGTCCAGGACAGCCCCTTTATCAGTACATATTAAAAACTAGCAGTTTTCTGCGAACCTTCGCGCAGGGGCGCTCGGCATTTTCGGCGCTTGCTGCGTCACTCGCAAGCTTATTCCCGAAAATGTTAATTGTTCTTACCATACGTCGCTTCGCGTCGTGTTCTGTAAGGAAATTTATTCTACCGGCTGCTCCCGCAGCCTGCGACTCTGAGATGTGTAAGAGTTTTCATTATCATACCCACGGTCGTAGCTGGCGTGCGACCGTGCGGGAGCGATTTTGCGCAGCAAGAATCGCGACAATCCAATAAGAACGACAATGAAAACAGCTCTC
>JAGABO010000180.1 GCA_017614655.1 Treponema sp.
TGATAAATACAGAAATGCGCTTAACTACTGCGGTTCACATTCAGGACGCGACGGCGATAAATTCAAGGCTGCAAAACTTGATGTAGACTATATGAATTCAACCCCGTGGATTAAACAGTCACGCCTTGTTCTTTTCTGCCGTAAGCTTTACTCTAAGGAGATTTCTCCTTTCGGTTTTACGGAAGAACTTCTCTGCAAGCAGAACTACAGAAACGACGACTTCCATACAATGTACATCGCCGAAATAACCAAAGTTCTGCTCGAAACTAATCCAAAATAAATCTTATCGCTGTACGGAAGCTTCCTTAATTTTCCGTGCAGTTTCCTCCCCAAAGAGGGTCCTTACAATTTCCATGGAAAACTCCTCTGCAGCACCAGGTCCGCGGCCTGTAATAAGGTTCCCGTCTTTTACAAAAGCTTTGTCAGTATAGCCGGAAAGGAAAGGTTCAGCATTATCCTGCATTCCCGGATAGCAGGTCCATTTTTTTCCGTTAAGGGCATCTGTTTTAGAAAGAACGAGGGCAGGAGCGGCGCAGATTGCACAGATAAGTCGTTTTTCTTTTTCCATTGCAGTGATAATCGAAAGTGCTTTTGTGCAGGCTGCAATGTTTTTAGTTCCGGGCATTCCTCCGGGAACAACAACTGCATCCGGAAGCTGTCCTGCGTTTGCATCAAGCCAGGCATCAAGGGTAATATCTGCCGTTACATTTATACCGTGGGCACCTTCTGTCTGCCTTTGGGCTTTTCCGGTAGCAGCAACAGTAACTTCTGCACCGGCACGCCTTAAGTAGTCAACCGGGGTAAGTGCCTCTATTTCTTCAAAACCGTCAGCAAGAAAAACAAGAACTTTCTTCATCGGGAGCTCCTTTTCTTATAATTTGTTTGTTTTACATATCTTACAACAAATATTCACAATTAGAAAGTATTGTTGTATAATAAAGTTATGAAAAACGTTCTTCTTATAGACGGCTCTCCTCTTTTCAGGGACTTTCTTAAAGGAAAGTTTGCTGCAGAGTCTGTTTCTCTCGATACAGCGACTGGAAGTCGTGACGCCTATACAAAAATAATAACAAGTCTTCCTGATCTTATTATTATAGAAACGGAGAATGGTATTGATTTTACCGTTCAGGAACTTCTTGAAAAAAAAGCAGACGATCCTAATGCATACAGAATTCCGGTCATCATATCAGGACCTGTAATCGAAAGAAACCGTGTTGCAAATCTTGCAAGGTTTAATGTCGTAAAGTATTTTACAAAGCCGATTAAGTTTGATGTTTTCTTCGAAGCTGTAAGTAAGATTCTCGGGGCCAGTTTTTTCATAGATACAACTCCGTGTGTTCTTGATATCCACCTGAACGGAAACATAATCATGGTGGAAATTGCCCGCGGCCTTAACAGGGAAAAGATTTCAATACTTAAATTCAAGCTTAAAGAAATTCTTGACACTACAAATATCAGAAATCCAAAGATTGTTCTTATGCTTACCGGAGTAAACCTTACATTTCTTGATGTTACTAATGTTGAACTTCTTTTTGACAGTCTTCTGGAAAGCAAGCGCATTACGCAGAAGAATATCAAGGTTCTCTCTTTTGACAGTTTTGTTCAGGAACTTGTTGACGGTCGTGAAGAATATTTCGGCATTCAGGTTGTACAGAATCTTCATGAAGTCCTTAATTCGCTTATCGACAGTCACGGTGCAGTTTCCAGTATTGATGAACTTGTTACCGATAAGATTCTTGAAGCAGGAACAGAACTTGATCCTTCAGAAATGGGCATCAAGTTTAATTCAGATTCAGAAAACGGCGGAAAGGATGACGGCACTGTCATAAAGGTTGCAATTGTTGATGATGATGTTGTCGTAAGAAAACTTCTGCAGGATACATTTTCTCAGATAAGTGCAGAAACTTTCCTTTTTGAAACCGGTTTGAGTTTTCTTCAGTCAGTAAATGCAAAAGCAGAATATGACCTTGTTATTCTTGATATTTTTGTGCCGGATATGGACGGTTTAAGTATTTTAAGCAGTCTGCAGAGACAGAACTTCCGTGCGCCTATAATTGTTTACTCACAGGCAACTCAGAGAGAGTACGTAATTCAGTCACTTACACTTGGAGCAAAGAGTTATCTTGTAAAACCGCAGAAGCCTTCAGTTATTCTTCAGAAGTCCGTGGAGGTTTTGAATGGACAGTTCAGGTACTAAAAAGAAGCAGTCTCCTGTCCATGTTGTAAATGCAAGCCGTTTCCTTGCAAGTACGCTTCACGAAATCCGAACTCCGATTCAGACTATAGTCAGCACGACGGAATTGCTTCAGGATACTAATCTGGACAGGGAACAGACTGAATATGTTCATCAGATAGAATTTTCCGCAAACGCACTTCTTGAACTTGCAAATGATGTTCTTGATTTTACAAAAATTCAGTCTAACAATTTTAAATTAGAAAATGTTCCCTTCGATTTAATTGAACTTGTTGAGCGTGTCGTCGATTTAGTAACTGTAGAAGCCTTTAATAAAAAACTTGAAGTTGTTACGGATATTGATTATCTGATTCCTAAGATGGTCATGGGTGATCCTGTTCGTGTTCAGCAGGTTATACTGAATCTTGTAAAGAATGCTGTAAAATTTACACATCAGGGTTTTATCGTAGTTAAGCTTTCCTTAAAAAATAATTATTTTCTTTTTGAAGTTGTTGATTCCGGCATTGGTGTAGATAAACAGAAGCAGGAACTTATATTCAGTGACTTTTACCAGGTGGATGCAAGTACGACAAGAAAATACGGAGGTTCAGGACTCGGACTTGCAATTTCAAAAAATCTTGTAGAAGCCATGAAGGGCAAAATCGGAATCTATTCCGACGGTCAGCTTGGAAGTAACTTTTATTTTACGCTTCCTGCAGTAAAGGCAGAATTTGAGCCGCCGCCGTTAGAAATTGATGCAGAAGATGGAAGAGTTCTTATCGTTGATGATTCAAGACTGTTTAACGCAGCACTTGCAAAAAAAATAAAAGCCTTTGGTATAAAAGATATTGTGCAGGTTTACAGCGGAGAAGAAGCACTCGAAGTTCTAAAACAGGAAGCAGAAAACGGAAGAACATTTACGGCAGCTTTTATAGATCTTGTTATGCCTGTTATGGACGGCTGGCGTCTTGCTTCGGAAATAAAACGTATATCAGATATAAACGCCACAAAACTTTATCTTATGGTTCCGGAAGGTCAGCTTAAGGGCGAAGCAAAGATGAAGCTGCTTAACTGGTTTAACGGTTATATTTATAAGCCTATAAAAAGGGAAGCCCTCTTTTCTCTTCTCAGAGAAGCGTTTGCTCAGAAAATTCAACCGGAAGAAGAAAAGCATGTTAATGCTCTTTCTGAACTTAGACTTAATGATTGTGAACTTGCAAAGGGAAAGACTATTCTTGTTGCAGAAGACCATCCTGTAAACCGCAGAATGATTTCTATCTTTCTTGAACGCTTCGGGGCAAAGGTTCTTCTTGCAGAAGACGGTGAACAGGCTGTTAATGTCGTAAAAGAAAATCCGTTTATAGATTTAATCTTTATGGATATTCTTATGCCGGTAAAGACTGGAATTGATGCCACAGTGGAATTGAGGCAGCTGTCTTATAAGGGAATAATTATTGCATGTACTGCAAATAATGATCCTGATGATTTTGCAACATACCGTAATTTAGGAATCAATGATATTCTCCTAAAGCCTTTTAAGCGGGAAGGAATAAGACAGATTCTTGAAAAATGGTTTACGGTTCTTTCATTCCCGGAAGCAAAAATGGTTATGACTCTTACAGGACTTAACAATCAGGCTGACGGTTTCTGGGATATAAGTGATTTTATGGATACTGTAAGTTCGAATACGGAGCTTGCTGTTTCCTTAATGGTTGATTATATTAATCAGACAGAAGTTATACTTTCAAAACTTAAAACGGAACTTTCAGGCGAAAAAGATCCTTCGAAAATTGAACTTTATGCGCATACTTTAAAAGGCAGTTCTGCCGGTGTAAGTGCGACAAGACTTGCCGAAACAGGAAAGCGCATGGATGATGCAGCGAAGGCAAAAGATTTCTTAAAAGTAGAAGCTCTTTTTATTGATTTTTCCCTCGATTTCGTTAAGTTCCGTAAAATTGTCGAAGACTGGAAGGCTGCCTTATGAAAGAAGGATTTATAAAATCAAACTACCACATTCATACAAATTACTGCGACGGGCATGATCCGGCTTCCGATATGATTGATGCGGCTATTCAAAAAGGCTTTGAATCAGTGGGTGTTTTGTGCCATTCATTTTATCCGTTCTCCAGTGACTGGCATATCCCTGTTCATGAACATGCTGCCTTCTTTGCAGAAATGAAATGCCTTAAAGAAAAGTTTACTTCAATTAAACTTTATACGGGTGTAGAAGCAGATTTTGTGCGCGGAATGTGTACGCCGGATTTTTCTCATTTTAAGGATTTTAATCCTGATTATATAATCGGTTCAGTTCACTATATAGAAGGAAAAGACGGTCTTTTTACAGTTGACGGTCCGGAAGCCGAAATCCTTGACGGAATAAAAAATCACTTCGGCGGAAGTTCAAAAAAAGCCGTGCAGGAATATTTTTATCTTGAGCGCCTTATGCTCGAAAAAAATGATTTTACAATTCTGGGACATCCGGATCTTGTTAGAAAACATAACGACAGTCTTTCGCTTTTTAATGAAAATGATTCCTGGTATAAAAAAGAACTTAAGCTTCTTGCGAAAAAAATTGCTTCAAGCGGAATCTGCTGCGAAATAAATACAGGTGCCATGTCCCGTGGTTTTACAAAACTTCCTTATCCTTCACCTTACTTCCTTGAACTGCTTTATGAAGCAAAGGTTCCCGTTACGGTTTCTACAGATGCCCATTCCTGCGAAAATATTGATTTCTGGTACGATAATGCCCTTGAGTACATAAAAAAAGCCGGCTACACAGAAACTGTTTACCTTAAAGACGGAAAATACGAGTTTCAGAAAATTTAGCCGGCGTTAAAAACGTTAAAAGAAATGTGCCTCTAAAAAAAATCGCTTTCAGAGGCATCTTTGTTACATAACTTTACGTTCTTCTTTAGATTGACACTCTATGCAGAGTGCTGCCGAAGGAATAGATTCAAGACGTTCTTCGGGAATCTTTGTTCCGCATGCAAGGCATATACCGTAAGTTCCCTGGGTAATACGGTCAAGTGCACGCTCTATCATAAGAAGTCTGTTCTGATCTGCTTCTCCGAGAGAGTTAAGGAGAGTGCGGTCAATTGTATCAGATGCGATATCAGCATCATCACCCTTTTCGTTGTCTGCTGTAAGGGTAGATAACTGTTCGTTGCGCTTTGCAAGAGATTCAAGAATTTCATTCTTAGACGCAATAAGCTTTTTCTTCTGTTTATCAATAAAATCTTTTTTCATTTTTTAGACTCCTTGTTGACAGGGCATTATTTTTTATAGATAATAGTATACGAATTTTTTATCAAAAAGGCAAACAATTTTTTTGGAGGAATCGTGGCTAATAAAGATGAAGCTATTGAAGTTGAAGGAATCGTAAAGGAAGCACTTCCAAACACAATGTTCCGTGTAGAACTTCAGAATAAGCACGTAATTCTTGCTCACCTGAGCGGAAAAATGAGAAAGCATTACATCAGAATCGTTCCGGGTGACAGTGTAAAAGTTGAACTCTCTCCCTATGATTTAAACCGCGGACGTATTATTTTCAGGGAACGCTAGAACTGTTTTCTGATTTACAAAAGGCTGTCTAAAATGGCAGCCTTATTTTTTTCTGTTTAAAAGATATGCAAGACAGGAGAAGATGTTTGATGCTCCCTGTATGAATATGATTGTAAATATAAGGTGCGCAAACAGAAAAAAACGTCCCAGAAAGAAGAATCCGGCCAGTGAACCTATGCACTGAAGGATACTTTGCACGAGTATTGTGCGGACGCTCCTTTTAGACGGACGCCTCCTGTTATAGTTTCTGTGCTGTCTGTATTCATTCTGACCGAAATTAAAAAACTCTTCAAACGGATCAGATGAGCGTTTTGTGCCGGTTGAATAGAAGTTCCACTGGCTTTGTGAGCTCTGTCCGCCTGTAAATGTGTTCTGCGCATTAAAGAATGGTGAGTCATACTGTGCACGTTTCTGTTCATCTCCCAGAACGGAGTATGCTTCATTTATCTTTTTAAACATTTCTTCGGCCTGCGGGTTTCCTTCGTTTCTGTCCGGATGATATTTGAACGCAAGCTTTCTGTATGCTTTTTTTATGTCGTCAGAGGATGCTGTTTTTTCTATTCCAAGAATTCTATAATAATCTTCCATTTTTATTCCTGTTTTGTTCCTATCGTATGATAACCCAGGTGGCACCGTTTCCGCCGTTGTTTCTGTCGGGATGTCCGGAAAGTCCGAGCCTTTTGTCCTGTTCAATAAAGGTTCTTACCATTGGTCCCAGAATACTGTCGCTTCCACGCGAGTGGTTTCCTTTTCCGTGTATAATCATTATTTTCTTTAATCCGCGGCGTACACATTCTGAAACAAAGTTTTCAAGACGGCTCCATGCTTCATCGCGCGTAAGCTGGTGCAAATCAATTGAAGCTTCACATTTCATTTCGCGCAGATAATTTATGTCATGAAGTTTTTCATTTTTATTGAGTTCATCTGCAATTTTATCTTTATCTACGGTTCCGTATCTGTTAAGCCAGACTTCCATGGGGTTTGCGCGGCGTTCATTGTCACTCTTCATCTGATCTTCCCAGGTATATCCCTGTTTCATAGCTTCTTTTTCTTCTTTTGTAGGAGCATTTGCTTTTTTGTGAGAAACCTGTGTCTGTTTTTTTTGAACAGGCTTTTTTACAGTCATTGAGTCCCACTGATTTAAAATATCTCCAAAATTCATGTAATGCTCCTATTCAATCCTGTAAACGCTGTCTTCAGGAATCCAGCCGTAAGTTTCGTTGTGGCGGATGTAAAGCCAGGAAGCAGCTTTCTGTTTTATAAAGACGAGAGTTCCTGCTTTGAGTTCTACTCCTGAAGAAA
>JAGABO010000181.1 GCA_017614655.1 Treponema sp.
GAAGGAACTTAATTCAGCTCAGTTTGAAAACTTTTCATCTACAAAAATCCTTCTGTTTTTAATTATGATTCTGATTGTACTTGTTGCAACTGTAAATATAAGCTCAGCTCTTGTAATGATTGTTATGGAACGTTCCCGCGAAATCGGAATCTTAAAGACTATGGGAGCATCTTCTTCCGGAATCCGTGCAGCCTTTATAATTACCGGAGGAGCAGCAGGTTTTGCAGGTATTCTTACAGGTATACCGCTCGGTCTTCTTGCTGCAGTTAACATCAACTCGATTATACCTGCATTCGAAAAACTTTTGAATTTTATTTCCATGGCTTTCCATTTTCTTTTTGAAGGCGGTTCATCATCCTACGAGACTTTCCGTCTTCTGGATCCTGCTTTTTATATTCAGAAAATTGATATTCACATTCCTTTCCCTGAACTTTTTCTGATTGCACTTTCTGCCGTGCTTTTGTCACTTCTTGTGTCAATTATCCCTTCCGGAAGGGCCGGTCGCGAAAAAATAATGGATACTTTGCGGAAAAACTGATTTTGTGTTATAATTAAGGGTGATTACAGGGGATTATTGCATGATTTGTGATTTTTGCCATGAAAACGAAGCCTCTATATTTCTCGAACAGACTCTTCCGGGCGGAAGCAGGCGTAAGGTCAATATCTGTATGGACTGCGCTCTGGAAAGAGGTATTTCTTCGTCGTCACGGCTTGTTGAAAGTACTGTAATTTCTCTTTTTAAGGAACTGGCACTTGAAGCAAAAAAAATAAATGCAGTTAATTCAAAGATGTGTCCGGTCTGCGGCATGAGCCTCGGTTCAATAAAAAAAACTCTAAAAACCGGATGTCCCGAGTGTTATGCAATATTTAAGGACGAAATAAAACAGCTTCTAAATGACAGGGAATGTTCTGCACCTTATACTGGTTCAATGCCGGCTCGCATTCCGTCTGTTAGGTCTGTTCTTAATGACAGGATAATCCTTAAGAATAAACTTGATGCAGCTCTTAAAAAAGAAGATTATGAAAAGGCAGCCTTATATCGCGATTATTTGAAGGCGCTGGAAAATACTGCTGTTTCTTCCGGAAGCGGGGAGTGAGCGTGAAAACAGGTGAATACTCTGGAGACGCATGGTACACTGCCGCCGGAAAAGATGACGATGTTGTTCTTTCGTCAAAAGTTTCGCTGGTACGTAATCTTGCTAACTTTCCCTTTCCTTCAAGATTAAGTCCTTCAGAAGATGAACACATTCAGGCTATTGTGCTTGATTCTTTTAACCGCATGGATAATGCCGCTGATTTTCACACGGTAAAAATTTCTTCACTTGATCCCAACGGTTTTAAAATTATGTGTGAAAGGGGAATTCTTTGCGAAACCGATTCACGCGGTGCACTTATTCTTAGAAATGACGGCAGGCTTTCCTGCACTGTTAATACAGGTGATCATGTGGTGCTTTCCAGTTTCTCGAGCGGCTCCGATATGGAAAGTGTTGCTGATTTTCTTTCCGGCATTGATTCAAAACTTCAGGAAAGCATTCAGTTTGCCGCAAGCTGTGACTTCGGTTATCTTAATTCAAGCATATTTGATTCAGGAAGCGGAATGAAGCTGTCTTTTACGTTTCATTTACCCTGCTTAACTTTTTCCGGAAAAATTCCATCTCTTGTGCGCGATGTAGAAGCCGATAAACTTTCCCTCAAAGGCCTTTTCGGTGCAGGAGGCGCAACTGTAGTAAGTTTTTCGGGAGGCTCAGGAAGTTCACTGGGATTTTATTACACACTTGAAACTGCTTCTTCTACAGGCGGAAGCGAAATGGAGCAGCTTTTAAATATTGTTTCGTGGGCAAAAAGAATAACGGACATAGAAAGAACAGAAAGATCAGATTCTGCTGCAAGAATGAACGCATATATGAAAAACTTTATTCAGCGAAGTACTGCACTTTCCAAAGCAAGTCTTTTTCTTTCTTTCCGGGAAGCAGTCGAAATTATCAGTGCCGTAAAACTTGGAAAAGATACGGGACTTCTGGATGGAATAGAAAACTCGGCTCTCCATGCCCTGCTTTACAGAATACAGGACGGACATCTGGGCTATGTCCTTAAAAACGGTCGGTTTGATTTTGAAAAAGATGTTTCTTCTGAAGCACAGAGAATACAGTGGCTTCGTTCCATGACACTCAGGGAAACATTTGAAGGGATAAGTTCTCCGGGACTTTCATTATGAATTTTATCTGGTAATTAAAAGGATGTTTATATGGTAACAGGATTATCGCCGCGCGCACAGCGCCTTATAGTAGCACTTGCTCCTGATGAAGCTTACAAACTGGGAAGCCTTTCTCTTGATCCTGAGCATGTAATACTTGCTCTCCTTAAGTCTGGAGACGGACTCGGATATATTACCTTAAGGACACTGCGCCTGAATGTTCTTACGATGCAGCTTGCAATTGAACAGAGTCTTCCTTCTAAAATTTCTGAACTTGAAGTTTACGATCTTCCTCATTCAGAAAGGTTAAGGAATGTTCTTGAAGTTGCACAGGGAGAAGCTTCCCGCTTAAAACTTTCTTACATCGGAACGGAACATCTTCTTCTTGCATGTGTAAGTGAACCTTCTTCCCTGATGCAGAATTATTTTAAGAAAGCAGGCGTTACTTATGAACAGCTTAGAAAAACGGTAGAAGAAGTAGAAAAGAAAGTTCCTTCTTCTGCTGTAAAAAATGATTCAGATTTTGGCCGTTCAGGAGAAATTCCCCTTATGTCGGACGGAAGCCGTGAACGTGAAAAAAAGAATAAGGGTTCGTTTCTTGCACAATACAGCCGTGATCTTACTGCAATTGCAAAAAGCGGCTCTTCTGATCCCGTAATCGGACGTGAAGACGAAACTGCACGTATCATAAGAATCCTGTGCCGCCGTCAGAAAAACAATCCGGTTCTTGTAGGTGAACCTGGAGTCGGAAAAACTGCTGTTGTAGAAGGACTTGCACTTCGTATTGCTTCAGGTAATGTTCCTTCTGAACTTTTAGATAAGAAAATACTTAATCTTGATCTTGCAGCTCTTATTGCCGGAACAAAATACCGCGGAGAGTTCGAAGAGAGACTTAAGCGTGTAATGAAGGAAATCCGCGAAGACGGAAATATAATTCTCTTTGTTGATGAAATCCATACGATTATCGGAGCCGGCGGACCAGAAGGTTCAATGGATGCAAGCAATATGTTAAAGCCTGCATTAAGCCGCGGTGAGCTCCAGATGATAGGTGCTACGACAACAAAAGAATTCAGAAAATATTTCGAAAAGGATTCTGCCCTTGTAAGACGTTTTCAGAAGGTTAATGTAGAAGAACCCGGAGAAGAGGAAACCGTTAAAATCTTAAAGGGACTTAAAACAAAGTACGAAGAGTTTCATCATGTTTTTTATGAAGATGGCGTTATCGAAAAAATTGTCAGGCTTTCTTCCCGTTATATAAGTGAACGTTTTCTTCCGGATAAGGCAATCGACATAATGGACGAAACAGGAGCTGCAAAAAAAGTCTGCGGTGATGAACGTCCTGTTGAACTTATTGAACTGGAAAAAACAATTGCAACTCTTGGTGACGAAAAAAAACGTCTTGTTCAGGAACAGGATTATGAAAATGCGGCTTTTGTCCGTGATCAGGTTGCAACTCTAAAGAAAAAACTTGATGAACTTAACATGCTCTGGAGGAATTCAACAAGAGGCGGCGTCAAAAATGTTACGGAGGCAGATATTCTTAAAACCGTTGCTTCCGTTACCGGAATAGACGTCAACGTCCTTGATGAAAACGAAACCGATCGTCTTGTAAACATGGAAAAAATCATTCATGAAGAAGTTATCGGTCAGGATGAAGCTGTAAGTCTTATCAGTTCTGCCGTAAGAAGAAACAGGGCTGGTGTTTCTTCTCCGAAGCGCCCGATCGGTTCATTTATATTTCTTGGCCCTACAGGAGTTGGAAAAACTCAGCTTGCAAAATCGCTTGCAAAATTTCTTTTTGGAACGGAAGAAGCACTTATACGTGTTGATATGAGTGACTTCATGGAAAAACATAATGCTTCCCGTCTTGTAGGTGCTCCTCCGGGATACGTTGGTTTTGAAGAAGGAGGTTCTCTTACAGAAAAAGTAAGACAGCGTCCTTATTCAGTTGTTCTTCTTGACGAAATAGAAAAAGCTCATTCAGATATTTTTAATCTGCTGCTCCAGCTTCTGGAAGAGGGTGAACTTTCTGATAACCTTGGACATACAGTTAGCTTCAGAAATACGATTATCCTTATGACAAGTAATGCCGGTGCAAGAAACATTATGGCAGAAAACAGACTCGGCTTTTCATCTTCAAAAGAAGGACTTCTTGATTATGGTGACATAAAATCAAGCGCTATGGAAGAACTAAAGCGTATAATGACTCCGGAACTTCTTAACCGCGTTGATGATATCGTTGTCTTTAATCCTCTTTCCAAAAAAGAAGTTTCTGCAATTCTTGACCGTCAGCTTGCAGAGTTTGAACAGAGACTTTCGGAAAAAGGTATAGGTTTTACGGTAAAGAATAAGGCAAAAACTTATCTTATAGATAACGGCTATAATCCTCCTATGGGTGCCCGCCCTATGAGACGCCTTATTGAACGTGAAATCGAAAATCCTGTTTCCATGCTTCTTCTTCAGGAGCGCCCTGCAAGCGGAGATGAAGTCTGTCTTGATTTTGTCCGGGGTAAACTTTCCTGTAAGATTATAAAAAAGGATGTTCTTCCGGAAACAGACGGTAAACTTCTTCTTTCGGAAAAGGTGAACGGATAGTGTTTTTGTAAAAGCTGCTCCGTTGAAAAAATAAATCTCTTACTTTATAATTTTTGAGAGTAAAACTATAAGGGGAATATCATGAAAGAATTTTTACAATATGAAGATGTCAGAAACAATGCTCTTAAACTTGTTCATAAAATTTACACAGAGGACAATTTTATTCCCGATATAATCTATACATCACTTCGAGGCGGTGCTTACATGGCAAACGTTATAAGTGAGTATTATAAAGTTGCCCTTCCTGATCATAAGCCTGTTCTTTATGCCGCCGTTGTTGCAAGAAGTTACACGGATGTTTCAAAGCATGATGCAGTACGCATTGACGGCTGGACTTATTCACCGGATTACCTTCGCATGGGTGACAAGGTTATGCTTGTTGATGACATATTTGATTCAGGAAGAACACTTAACTGTCTTGTTGGTATTCTTCTTGAAAAAGGTGTTCCCCGTGAAAATATCAAGGTTGTGGTTCACGATTACAAGATTTACAAATATAAAGAGCAGGACGCAATTCAGCCTGATTACTGGTGCCGCAAATTCGAGATTAATTCTCCCGAAGAAAACCGCTGGATTAACTATAACAGCCATGAACTTGTAGGTCTTACTCAGAATGAACTTGAAGAGATTTATTACAAGCCTTATCCTGAACTCAGGGAAGTTCTTGAGCCGCTCTTTAAAAACAGAAAGGAGTAATCGTTTTATATGAAGAAGTTTTCCTTCCTTACGGTTTTAATGATTTTTCTCCTGCACCCGTGTTTTCTTTTTTCAGAAAGTACCATTATTTCTCCGGTGGAAGGAACATTCATGAATGTTCAGAGTCTTGTGATAGAACTTGACGACGGCGATGAAGCATATTACAGCCTTTCATATTCAGACCCTGCAGTTTCGGGAC
>JAGABO010000182.1 GCA_017614655.1 Treponema sp.
GCTATAAAATGACGGACCTTTATCTTCTTGATTTTTATCCTCAGACGGGCGAAATAGAAAGCCTTGCCTTTTTTGAACGGTGAATAAATTGAACAAATTGAATAAAAAAGTTTTTCTTTCTGCATTATTCCTGTCGTTAACTCTTCCTTCCTTTTCCGTTGACATATCCCGGGAAAATGCTTCGTGGATAACTGTTCTTGCAGGAAGCGTAATTTCTCCTCCGGTAAGGACAAGCTACGGTTATGCTGCAGTCTGCGAAGGAAAACAGATGACGGGCTTTACCGAAAGCGGAAAAGTTCTCTGGAAACACAGCTTTCCTTTCCGCTTTGCACCGTGCCTTACGGAAGGTCCCTCTGATCTTCTTATAGGTGTAACAAAAGAAAAGTTTGTAACACTTTTTAATCCGGGCGGACTTATGCTCTGGAGTTTTGATACGGGATATAAAGTCGAAGGAAGCCCTGTAAACGGACTTGACGGCCGCATTTTTGTGCGGGGAAAAAATAATATATCCTGTGTATCCCTAAAGGGAAAACTAAGATGGAAAATGGAAACAAGGGAGCAGGACACTTCCCTTCCCGTATGTACTTTTACGGACGGAAGTCTTCTTGTCTTCCTTAAGGAAAAGCACGAAGGAAAAACCCGCGGAATAAGGGTAAGTCCGTTTTCCGGCATCATGGAAGAAATTGTTTTTGCAGGAGTTGCATGCCGTGCTGTTTCCTGTTCAGACGGAGTTCTGCTTTCTTTTTCTGACGGAAGTGCAGGCCTTTGTGCGGTTTCTAAAAAGGGAGAAGCCTATTCAAAGTGGCTTTTAACTTCTAAAGAATTGCACAGTACTGCAGGTCCTCTTATTTTTTCCGGCTCAGACGGAGAAGCTTTTATAGTTACTTCATCGGGGGAAACTCTTTTTTCTGTAGTAAGCAGAACCGGAAAAGTTAAATATGACGTTCAGATTCCGCCGGAGGTTCGCGTTCCTGCCTCTGATTTCCGTGGCTCTTCCCTTACTTCGCAGGGACTTTTTGTTTCGGGAAAGAACTGCGCCTGGTGTGCAGGAAAAAACGGAGTTTCGTGGAAAGCAGAATGGAAGAACAGAAACTTTTCGTATGTTTTTGCAACTGATTCCGGTTACCTTACCTTCTGCACTCCTGTATGGACCATAGAAGCCTTCCGCATAAAACAAGACGTTGCTTCAAAAAAGAGCTCCTTTGTGCCGGTTAAAAATCCGGGATACAGGGAATTCTATCCGGGTGCAGGTGTTTCGGATTCAATTACCGGAGAAAGTATTTCTCTTTCCGAATACAGGGAGTTCATGGCAGCTTTTGATAAAGGAAATCCCCTGGAAAATGAACCTTCTCTTCTTTCCAGACTGATTGCAGACAGTGCAGGAATGGCGGGTGATTTTTCCATTCAGGAGTCTCAGCTTCATGTACATTCATCTTTTTTTAAGGAAAATCCTGCCTATACGGAACGTGTGCTTAATCTGGAAGCAGAAAGCGGACTTACGATATTTTCAAAACACATTGCCTCTATGATGAAAAAAACACGGGATGATTCACTTCTTCTGTGTCTTATAATAAATGCCGGACGTATTGAATATGATGAAAACGGAGAACTTCTTTCCGCAATGGATCATCTTGTAAAAAACGTTCTTTCCCGGAACAACAGGGCTGCCCTGGAAGCTGTCTGCGATTCAACCCTGAGTATATGCCGTTTTATGGGAAAGCCGGCTCTTTTTGAAGAAGGGAAAAAAATCCTTACTTTCATGCTTACTCCTGCATTTTCTACTTCTACAAATGATTATGCGCGGGAAACCCTTGGAAAAATTCTTGAATTAAAACTCTAGGAAATCCCTGTTTTTTAAATAGATTTTACTTTTTTTTACATCGGAAAGGTGGTATAATCAGAAAAAATATCATGTAAAAGATACGCTGTTTTTATAACAGCATGCATACATACGGAGGATTTATGAAAAAACTGCTTATTTTACTTTCCGCTATTTTTTTTACTGCCGGAGTTTTTGCGGTAGAAGTTAACGAAAAGGAACTTGAAAGTACAGGCGGAGAAGATGTTGTCCGCTTTGAAAACTATAACGGCCCGCACTCTGTAATAGAGACGGCTTCACAGATCAGCTCAATCGGTTCAGGACTTGGCCGCAGGGTTGCTTCTTCCGTGAACTCAAGCGGAACTTTTTCCAACGGAAAGTATTCTGTAATTCATGCAGTTGACCCTTCTGAACAGGGAAAGCTGGATGCTGATATCCTTATTATTGGTGCAAATGCTACTGTTGACCACATAAAGAACTTAAGGCGCATCATTGCCTCTTATCTTGTAGAAGCCTATGGTTACGGTGCAAAGGATGCTCAGACAATTGCAACCTTCGTCACCGTATATAATGCCGTTTACCGCGGAAAACTTGATACCTTCAAATCAAAATACAAGAATGTAGTTACAAAGAACCTGGATGCTTCTAAGTGCGGACTTTCGGTTAAATGGAGTGAATGGGCAGGAAACTCACAGATTGTAATTCCTCTTAACGATATTTCCGGAGGCCTTTCTACAGTTGATACATCTGTAATCAGCGACAAGAGTGTCGTAAAATCCATGCAGGAAGAAGACAACAAGGGTGTAGAAGACAGAAAGAACATGGTAGACATAAAGGAGCGTGAAGCAGAAAAAGCATCCGAAAAAGCTGATAAGGCAGAAAAAAAGGCTCAGGAAGATGAAAAAGCCTTAAAGAAACAGCAGGAAGCTCAGAAAAAAGCTGAAGAGACTGCACAGAATAAAAAATCAGAAGCAGATGCTGCAAAAAAAGCTGCTGATGAAAAAGCAAAGGAAGCTGCTGCAAATCCGTCTGACAAAGAGAAAGCAAAGGAAGCTCAGGAAGCAAGACAGGAAGCAGAAGAAAAAGCACAGGAAGCCCGTGAAGCTGCCGAAGAAGCTTCAGAAGAAGCTCAGAAGACGGAAGAAGCAGAAAGACAGGCTTCAGAATCTGCATCAGAAGCACAGGAAGCCCGTGAAGAGGCCGAAAAGAAAGCTGATGAAGCCCGCAGTGAGCGTGAAGAAATTGCAAAAGACCAGCAGGAAATTGTTACTAAAGCCCTTAACGAAGCAAACGGCCAGAACAGCGTAATCGGTCTTAAGGTAACGGACTCAGGTGCAAAGCTCAGTTCTATGGTTCGTGTTGACGGCGCAACCGGTGAAACCTTAAAGGAATCTCCAGTTACCGTAATCAGGGCCCGTACTATCCTTCCGGTAGAAAACGCACAGATTGATGCTGCTTCCCAGGCTGTAAATACGCTTACGGATTCTGCAGTTCAGATTGATACCAAACTTCTCTACATGGCAATCTGCGGAGAAAACACCGGAACAGGGGCTGTTAAACTCTGCCTCCTTGATGCTTACCTGATGGAAATTCAGAAAGAAAGCGCAGAAACTGTTGCAGAAGACTCTGTTCTCGTAGAAAAGAACGGTTCCTACTACTGTGTAATTACAGACAACGGAAGCAATAAGCTTGCAAAGTACGACAAAAACCTTAAGCTTCTTACAAAGAGCCAGATTTCCGTTAATCCTGCAACTCCGGTAACAGTCACAGACAAGGGAATTATCGTAACTGATGATTCAGGACGCATTGTTCTCCTTAAGGAAAGTGACCTTACCCAGGTAACGCAGTCTCAGACTGCCCCTGCCTCTTCTACAGGTTACGAGAAATAAGACTCGCATCTTAAGAAGTCATACGGTATAAAAAGGCTCGCGAAGGTATTAAACAGACTTTGAAAGCATTCCTGACTGCGCATGGCGCATAAGCGCCATAAGTATATGGTTTCCATGCGCAGTCAGGAATGCAGCAGCATTATTGCAGCGGTTTCAAAGACTGTTTAATGCCTGGGAGAGTTTTTTTATGCGTAAGCCCCGCCTTTTATACTGGCAAAAGCTTTTACTTCTCGTAACCTGTAGAAGAGGCAGGGGCAGTCTGAGACTGCGTTACCTGGGTAA
>JAGABO010000183.1 GCA_017614655.1 Treponema sp.
CCGTATCTACGCAGACAATTACGGATCTTTTTTTTATTTCTTTAAGATATGGAAGTATTTTTTTTAGGCTTGGTCCTGCTGCAATAACTACAAAAGGAATATCTTCTGCAAGCCCGAAATATCTTTTTACATCACCGCTTTTGAAAAAATCCTTGAGGTTCTTCAGGGAATTCTTCATCCAGCGGGATGCAAATTTTTCCAGGGTACTGTTGTTTACTTTTTTTATCTGTTCTGATTTTCTTAATTCTGAATCAAGTTTCTGATACCAGTTTTCTGCGTGCTTCATGCGTGGAGCGTTTCGAAAGAAAAAGAGGTTTTCTGTTCCTTCTATGTTCAGAATTTTCTGTGCATCTTCGGGGGCAGAGCCTGCTATAAGAAAAAGTTTTTCATGTTTAAGAATTGTGCTCCATGCAGAAGAAAAAAGTGATGTGTAAAAATACAGAGGATCAGGTTCAATTATATAAATTGATTTTTTTGGAAAATTTCTTGCAAAGATTTCACATTCATAAGCGAGAAGGGGACTAAAAAAAACGGCACCTTCTTTTTCTGTGTCAAAAGTTGCGGAATTTTTTTCTGCTTCTGACAGTGGATTGTATTTTGAATTAAGGGGAATTTCCCTTCCGTCTCTTTTTTCCATCAGAACAGGAACATTAGTTTTTGACAGTGCAAACGAAAGAGCAGGACTTTCTTTTTGCGGAAGAAGTTCATAAAGAGCCGGAAAGCGATTTTTTAGAAGGCGAAGGTTTTCATTCAAAGTAGAGTTCAATGGTCATGCCTTCTGTTACAGGCGTTCCGGCCGGAGGATTCTGTTTTTTTACCCAGCCCTCGCCTGTAAGAATAAAGTTTATGTTTTTTAAATCCATAAGAGGATAAATATTGCTCTTTGGTCTTCCGGTAAAGTCTGGGACTGTTTTAGAAATGCTGATGGGAGAGTTGTCTTTAATCTTGATTTTTCCTGAATGTTCAACACTCGGGGCATCATCGCGGTTTAATCCAAGACTGTCTATTATTACGTCTGCGGCCCGTCCGATTACAGGGGCTACAATTCGTCCGGCGTAGGATTCACCTTCTGCTTTTTCTATTACTATATAGAGGATTATTTCCGGATCTTCTACAGGGAATATTGCAAGACAGTTGGAAACATACTGAGTTTTACTGTAGCTCTTTGTCTTTTCGTCCCAAATCTGACCGGTTCCAGTTTTTGTTGCAATGGAAATATCCTTAAGTTTTGCCCTTGTTCCCGTACCTTTCTGCGTTGTTGTCTTCATACAGTCGAGTATGTATGCAGCAGTTGATGAAGAAATGACGTTTTCGCCGTATTCGGGAGTATGTTCCCATATAAGGTTTTTGTCGTGATCCTGAATTCTTTTGATGAACGAAAGCTTTACTTTTTTTCCTCTGTTTGCAATTACGGTTGCAGCCTGAACCATCTGGAGCGCGCTTACGGAGATTCCCTGTCCGATAGCCATTGTCGGTTTGTCTGTAAGTGACCAGTAATCATCAAGACTTCTTAGCTTTCCGGCTGATTCTGAAGCGAATTCAACGCCCGTCTGTTTTCCAAAACCGAATTTTTCCAGATATGAAAGGAACTTCTGTGCGGTGAGTTTTTCGCTTACCTGGTAAAAGAATTCATTGCATGAAACTTCGAGGGCACGCCTTACATTTACAAGCCCGTGATTTTCAAGACATGTAAGCCGTACTGTACTGCCATTTTTTGATTTGATAGGGTAAACTCCATCGCATGAAAAAGCTGAATCCGGCGAAATAATTCCATCATTCAGGGCAATGGCTGCCGTAAAAATCTTAAATGTACTACCCGGTTCATAAGGAAAGTCTGCGGGGAAGTTTTTGTAGCGGTCATCCCCGGCTTTGTAAAGGGCTGTATATTCATTAAGGTTTACGGACGGAAGACTTACATAGGAAAGAATTTCTCCGTTTTTTGCATCAGCTGCAATCAGCATTATGTTCTGAGGCTTTGTTTCTGCAAAAGTTTCTTCTGCAATCCGCTCCAACTTAAACTGAAGTTCTTTGTTTATGGTAAGATAAATGTCATTTCCGTAGACGGTACCCATCGAGTCTTCTTTTAAAGACGGCGTAAGGTTTTTATTTTCTGAATATTCGATTCCGCTTTTTCCAAGATATCCGATAAGATGCATTGCAAGGCTTCCTTCGGGATATACACGGCTTGGAATTGCATCAAAGCGGCAGTAAGGGGACCATCCGTTTTCACTTACCGTATTTTTAAGGATGTCATACTGATCTTCCGTTATCTTCTTTTGAATATACAGAAAACGCTTTTTGTTGTTTTCATCTATTTTCTTCTTAAGTTCTTCGGGGGATACTTTGAGTACAGGTGCCGTAAGTTCAGCAAACAATTCCGTATTCTTTATTTTATCCGGAGAAATCGAAAAGTCATAAAACGAAGTCTGATTTGCAAGCGGGGAACCGTCCCTGTCAAGAATGGAACCTCTTATGCCGGTTGCAGCAGGAGGAGTTTCCTGTGTTTTTGTCTTGAAGGCAAGTTCTGCATAACGGAAATAAATAAAAACGGATATAAGCGTAAGTGCAGACATTGCTATTATAAGCCGCGTTGTCCTGAAAAATCCGTTTACCTGCATATAACCCTGCCTATTATATTTTTGACTGGAACAAAGCCGTAGTCTCTTGAATCAACCGAAACTCCGGCATTATCTCCTATGGCAAGAATCATCCCTTCCGGAACCTGCTTTATGGAAGACATAAGCCGGTACTGCTTTTTTGAAAGCGGATATTCTTTTCCGCCTGTCCTTAGAGTATACCCCGTATCATGAGAATATTCCAGCGGTTCACCTCCGCAGGCAGCACACCTTTTTACAACAATGTTGTTGTTATAAAGGTATATTACGCATTCGTCCCTTGCCGGTTCATTCCAGGATGTAAAAAGTGTTGAACCGAAGGGAACTGCGATTCCGTATGCAAGACGGTTTATAAAAATCACATCTCCGTCTTCTATTGCAGGAGACATGGATTTTCCCTTTACTATGAGAATGTCAAAAACAAAGCATCTGAGGAAGAAACCTGCCGCTATTCCTATGAGTGCAAGTTTTATTATTTTACGCTTTCGTGTCGCTGTCATTGTCAGATAATATTAATATGTAAAAGTTTTTATGTCGATAATGTAATCATGGAAATTATTGATTGTTTACAGCCTTCATCTCCCCTTGCAATGCGTCGTTTCCGTTCAGTTCATCCTGTCGGAGACAGAATCAGCGCAGAGATGAATGTTTCCTCTCTTATAAGAAAGCTTCTTGCGGCAAAGAAGTTCCGCCTTTTATTTGAAGCCTGTGCAGAAAGAATCTCAATGACATTTACGGCGGAAAAGATCCGTCTTCTTTTTAAGAGAATCCTGTTTTTCTGGTGGATTCTTCCTTCTATTTTTGCCCTTTATGCAGCACCTAAGGCCGTTTATGCCGTTATAAACAGGGTCCAGAGTTTTACGGATGCACTGTATCTTGATCCGGAACTGTTCTCGCAGTCTTCGGTAGACGAAATAATGCTCAGTTCAGCTGGAAAAGAAACACCTCTTTATGATTCAGAAGGCAATCTTTTGAGTGATACCGGAGTTCCGTTAAAAAAAGCAATTTCATTCCGTGACAAGGTTACATTCAGAAACTACACCGTAAAAAACGGAGAAAGCATTTCTACAATTACAAAGAAGTTTTCTCTTAAGAATATGTCTACACTTCTTGCGGTTAATTCAATTAGTAATGCAAGAAATCTGCGTTCAGGACAGAAAATTGTAATTCCTTCTATTGACGGTCTTTATCATACAGTTCAAAAGGGGGAAAGCATTTCTTCCATAATAAAGAAGTATTCAATCAGCGAGAACGACCTCCTTGATGTAAATGACATGGAAACTGCGGAAATCATTCCGGGAGCAAAACTTTTTATTCCGGGCGCAAAACTTGATTCTGTTTCGCTTCAGAAAGCAATGGGTGAATTGTTTTCAAGACCCATAAAAGCCGGATACCGCATAACAGATGTCTTTGGTCCCCGTATCGATCCTATTGCGCATGTCAGAAGCTATCACTCGGGAATAGACCTTGCATGTCCATCCGGAACACCGATTTATCCTGCAATGAGCGGTGTAATAAGTCTTACGGGATGGAGTAATGTTTATGGAAATTACGTCATTATATCTCACATAGACGGCTATCAGACTTTATACGGGCACATGAGTAAGATTACCTGTAAAAAAGGAGACCGCGTAAATCAGTCAGATATGATTGGAAAGGTTGGAAGCACCGGATATTCAACCGGAAACCACCTTCACTTTACGGTTTATAAAAACGGAAACCGCATAAATCCGGAAAAAGTGGTAAAATTAAGATAGCGGGGTAAAAATGAAAGCTTCACTCAGAATAACTTCGTTTATTTTTATTGCACTCCTGGTTCCCTGTACACGGGCCGGGGCGCTTGTAACTTTTTCTAATCCGGAACTTTCGCAGGACGGCAGGCTTCTTTTTACAGCTCAGGCAGATGTAAACGGAAGTCCGTCTTATGAAGCACTTTTTGAAACACGGGCCGGTACGGAAAAAATTGAATACGAACCGAACCTCATAACCTGTTTTCCGGAAAAAATAGAAGTTCTTCTGGGATCAAGTGTTCTTCAGATAAGAAACCGCTATGGAACAGCCCGGCTTGATATTGCTTCTACAGGTCTTACATGGGCATCAAGTGCAAACAAGATTCCTTCTGAATATACAAGACTGGGAAACATGAATGCTAGTCCCGATGGAAAATGGCTGTGCTATGTAAAACAGACAAAGGCTTCTAAAGGGCAGCTTGTAATAAGAAATGCAGCAACCCTTAAGGAAGCGGTGCTTGTAGAAAATGCTCCTTTTGATTACAGAAGTACCGTCGTAAAGTGGAGTGCTGATTCTTCGTGTTTCCTTTATGAAAAAGACGGCTACGTTTATTTTATGACTCCTGATGCGGCTTTCAGCAGAGTTCAGCTTCCGGAAGAGTACCGTAGAATCGGAAGCGGTTTTCTTAATTGTGTTGAATGGACAGGAAATGCATCAC